>JAOUEG010000058.1 GCA_029858845.1 Chloroflexota bacterium
GACGACGCGCTGGCGATCCTCGCGGCGCGGCGGGCCGCCTACCCGGCCGATCGCCGCGTGAGGGCCGGGATCGTCCTCGAGAACGACGCCGGCGCAGCGGCGTTGGAGGAGGCAGGATGGACGGAGGCCTGGCGGGCACCGCGCCTGATCCGGGGGGAGCCGATCACCTGGCGGCCCACCGGCATCTGGGGGCAGTTCAACCACGCGGTCGGCTAGACGGCCGTTGGGAGTACCAGCGCGCCGTCGATCGGCTGGATGCCGTCGGAGGATGATCCGACAAGGACCGGTCTGTCCGGAGCCGGTGATCGGACGTCGCCGCGCCCTGGCGACTAATCGGACCCCTTCGCGAGCAGGCGCCGAAACCCCTCCTCGTCGACGACGGCGATGCCGAGTTCCTGCGCCTTGGCAAGCTTGGACCCGGCGTTCTCCCCGGCGACCAGGTAGTCGGTCTTCTTCGAGACACTGCCGACCGGCTTGCCGCCGGCAGCGCGAACGGCCTCCTCCGCTTCCTGGCGACTGAAACCCCCGAGCGTGCCGGTGACGACGATGGTCTTGCCGACGAGTGGTCCCTCCGCGACGTCGACCCCCGGCGGCGGGACGCTGGGCCGCTCGGGCACGACGCCGGCCTCGACCAGCTCGGTCATCGCCGCAGCCGTCGCCGGCTCGGAGAAATACCGGGCGATGGCGGCCGCCACGAGGGGCCCGATCCCCTCCACCTCGGTCAAGGCATCGGGCTGCTCGGTCGCGACGCGGCGCAGCTCGGCATCCACCGCGGCGAACCAGGCATCCGGGATCATGTCCGCATGCGGCGGCGGGTAGTCGTCCGGGCGGACGCGCGTCGCGAGCCAGCGGGCGAGGTCGATCGCCGTCGATTCGCCGACCTGGGGGATGCCGAGGCCGAACAGGACGCGGGCCAGCGGACGACCCACCCGGGCGCGCCCGATGCTCCGAAGAAGGTTCTCGGCACTCTTGCGGGCGAACCGATCGAGGGATTCGAGTTGCTCGACCGTCAAGCGGAAGAAGTCCGCCCGGCTGTGGATGAGCCCGCGTTCCAGGAGCTGGCTCAGGACGACCCAACCGGCTCCCTCGATGTCCATCCCGCCTCGGCCGACGAAGTGCGCGTATTCCTGGGCTAGCCTCGCAGGGCAGGCACCATTGGGGCAGTAGATCCGGACGGCGCCCTCGTCCCGAACGACGGACGTCCCGCAGACGGGACAGGCGGCCGGCATCTCGAAGACCCGTTCCGACCCGTCGCGACGGTCCACGACCGGTCGGACGACTTCCGGGATGACGTCGCCGGCCTTCTGGATGACGACCCGGTCGCCGATCCGGATGTCCTTGCGGCCCACCTCGTCCAGGTTGTGGAGCGTCGCGCGGGCAACGGTCGAGCCGGCCACCTTGACCGGGGTGAGATGGGCGACCGGGGTCAACGTCCCCGTGCGGCCCACATACGGGACGATGTCCTCGACCATGGTCTCCACCTGTTCCGGTGGGTACTTGTAGGCGATCGCCCAGCGCGGCGCCCGGCTGACCATGCCGAGCCGATCCTGCTGGTCGTAGCGGTCCACCTTGACCACGACCCCGTCCGTCTCGTACGCCAGCGCGTGTCGCGCCTCCCGCCAGCGTTCGGCGAAGGCGATCACGCCCTCGATGTCCAGCCCGCCAGCGTGATCCGGATTGACCGGCAGACCGAGGGACACGAGCCGCGCCAGGGCGGCCGACTGGGTCGCGATCGCCGGCGCCCCGTCCTCGATGAGCTGGTAGGTCCAGGCGGACAGGAGGCGGGACGCCGTCACGGCCGGATCCTTCTGCCGGAGCGATCCGGCACCGGAGTTCCGTGGGTTGGCGTACAGCGGGAGCCCGGACTCGGCACGCTCGGCATTGATCCGCGCGAACTCCGACTTGGGCATGTAGACCTCGCCGCGGACATCCGCGGTGACGGCCTCTTCCAGTCGATCCGGGATCGCGCCGACCGTGCGCAGGTTGGCCGTCACGTCCTCGCCCGTCGTGCCGTCGCCGCGGGTCGCGCCCTGGACGAAGCGCCCGCGCTCGAAGCGCAGGGTCACCGCCAAGCCATCGATCTTGAGCTCGGCGACATAGCGGAGCTCGTCGGCCGGCTCGGGGGCCGCCGGAAGGCCGAGGCCACGCCGGACGCGGGCATCGAACGCCCGCAGCTCCTCGTGGCTGAACGCATTGGAGAGGCTGAGCATCGGTCGCCTGTGGCGAACCTCGCTGAAGACCTCGCCGGCAGGCGCTCCACCGACTCGCTGGGTCGGCGACTCTGCCGTGACGAGCTGGGGGTGCGCCGTCTCGAGCGCCACCAGTTCACGGAACAGCCGGTCGTACTCCGCGTCGCTGATCTCGGGCGCGTCCTCCTCGTAGTACCGCCGATTCGCTCGCTCAACCTCGACCGCGAGGTCGGCGTGACGGGCGGCCGCGGTCGCCGCATCCATGGCGGCCGCCTCGGCCACGAGGGCGGGATCGACCGGGGGCAGATCGGGAGGCATCGCCCCCGAGGGTACCGAACGCGCGGGTGGCGCGCATCCGGCCTGCGGCGATCGCGTCGGGCGGCCATCAGCCCCTCGCGATCGAAGATCCGCCGGTCCTGGCCGAACCCGTCGAAACCCGATCCGTCAGGACACGTGCCCGCGGGTCAGGTCGGCGGGGGTCCGCGCACCCAGCAGCGCCAGGGCGATCTCGAACTCCTCGCGGAGGATGGCAAGGGCCCGCTCCACGCCAGCCTGCCCGCCGGCGGCCAGAGCCCAGAAGATGGGCCTGCCGATGAGCACGCCCCGCGCACCGAGGGCGAGCGCGATGGCGACATCCAGACCGCGCCGCACGCCGCCGTCGACCCAGACTTCCGCCCGGCCGGCGACCGCATCGACGACCGCCTCGAGCGCATCGATGGGTGCCGACGTCCGGTCGAGCTGGCGAGCCCCATGATTGCTGACGACGACGCCGTCGACGCCATGGTCCACGGCAAGCACCGCGTCCTCGGCGGTCATGATCCCCTTCAACACCAGCGGCAGGGTCGACCAGGATCGGATCACGGCGAGGTCGGCCCAGGTGAGCCTCGTGAGCAACTGCTCTTCCAGCCGAGCGAAGCCCGGCGCATGGAGCCCCGCGGCGTGCGTGGGTGGAACCGTCCCGTCATCGGCGAAGTTCCCGTGTGGGCCGCGCAGGTCGAAGCCCGACCGCCGGTCGCGTTGCCGATAGCCGAGGCGGGGCAGGTCCACGGTGAGGACGATGGCCGCGTAACCTGCCGCCGCTGCCCGCTCCACGAGCGATCGAGTGCGAGTGGGGTCCGCCTGGGTATACAACTGGAACCAGGCGGTCCCGGAGGGTATCGCGTCGGCGACCTCCTCGATCGACCGGGTGGACATGGTCGACAGGGTGAATGGCACGCCTGCCGCCGCCGCCGCACGGGCCGTCGCCAGCTCCGCGTCGGGGTGCGCCAGCCCGTGGGCAGCCATCGGGGCGATCGCCACGGGCATCGCCACGGGCCGTCCGAGGAGGGTCGTGGATGGATCCACGGATCCGACGTCGACGAGCACGCGGGGCCACAGCCGGCGGCGCGGCCAGGCCGCTTCATTCTCCCCAAGGGAGACTTCATCCCAGGCACCACCGGCCACGTAGTCGAATGCGGCCGGGTCCATCACGGCGCGGGCGAGCGGCTCGAAGGCTGCGAGGGCGATCAGTGCGTCAAGGTCGGTCTCCACCACGCCATCGTAGCGTCCGGTACCCTCCCAAGATGGACAGGCAGGGCGCCGACGATCGTCTGCTGGCCGCCGCGGCGGCCGGGAACCCGGCGGCCATCGCCGAGGCCATCGCCGATGGCGCGGACGTGGATGCCAGCGATCCGCAGGGCCGCAGCGCCGTATTGATCGCGACGCAGGCCCGCTCGGTAGACGCCGTCGCGGCGCTCCTGGCGGCCGGCGCGGATGTGGACCGCCAGGACGACGACCGGGCCAACCCGTTCCTGGTCGCCGGGGCCGAGGGTCTGCTCGAGATCCTGCGGCTCGTCAACGACGCCGGCGCCGACCCGGCGATCACCAACCGCTTCGGGGGTGTCGCGCTCATCCCCGCCGCCGAGCGCGGCCATGTGGACGTCGTCCGCTATCTCCTGACCGAGACCATCGTGAACGTGAACCACGTCAACCGGCTCGGCTGGACGGCCCTGCTCGAGGCGATCCTCCTGTCCGATGGCGGTCCGCGTCATCAGGCGATCGTCCGGCTCCTGATCGACCACGGCGCGGACGTGGACCTGGCCGACGGCGACGGCGTCAGACCGCTCGCTCACGCCCGTCGGCGAGGCCAGACCGAGATGGCGGCGCTCCTGGAGTCGGCCGGGGCTCGAGCCTGAGGTCAACGACCCGGGGCCGGACGCTGGACACTCCCAGGCGGGCGCCAGAGCTGCGGGTCACGCCGGCACCGCGCGCACCGGAGCTCGGCGGCCTAGCCGATGATCTCGAGGTTGGCCAGGCTGGCAAGCATGGTCTTGCGCCCGATCGACGGGTCGCGGAAGGCGACGGTGATCTCCTCGTCGCTGCGGGTCAGCTTCGACGTGACCACGATCCCATCGCCCCAGCGGCCGTGCCGGACGCGATCCCCGTCACGGAACTGGCGCTCGCCGGGGATGACCGGACGTGTCGGGCGTGCTGCCGCGGGGACCGGGGATCCATCGGCGGACCCGGCGTTCAGGCTCCCGGATGAGGCCCCCGCGGCGAATGCGGCACGCTTGGCGGCGAGGTCCCGAGCGGGCTTGAAGGCCTCGCCCGGGCGCGGAGCACCCGGCTGTCCGCTCCCCTGCCGGAAGGCCGCACCACCCCCGCCCCGCACCGGCGTGCCGAAGCGGCTGGTGCGTCGCGCCCCGAACACGAGATCCAGGTCCAGGTCCCGATCGGGCTCGTCAAGTCCGCCCAGTCGGGGCCCGACCATGAGCTCCGCCGGGATCTCCAACAGGAATCGTGAAGGTACGGCGGCCTGGCCCATCCCCCAGGTCGCCCGCCGCCAGGCATGCGACAGGAAGAGCCGCCGCTTGGCCCGCGTGATGCCGACATAGGCGAGGCGCCGCTCCTCTTCCAGCTGCCGCTCGTCGTCCAGCGCCCGGCTGTGGGGGAACAGGCCCTCCTCCAACCCCGCGATGAACACGACCGGGAACTCGAGGCCCTTGGCTGCATGGAGCGTGATCAGGGTGACCGCATCGGCATCGCCCTCGTAGGAATCCTGGTCGGCGACCAGCGCCGTCTCCTCCAGCAGGCGATCCAGCGCATCCTCGGGCTCCAGGTCGTCATAGCGCGTCGTCACGGACCGCAGCTCGAGCAGGTTGGCCCAGCGCTCCTCGCCCTCCTCCGACCCATCGGCCAGCATGGCCCGGTAGCCGGAGCTCTCCAGGACCTCGTCGAGCAACTCGGGCAGCGGCAGGACGCCGATCCGATCGCGCATCCGCCGGACGAATGCGGCGAAATCCGCCAGTGCGCCTCGCGTGCGCGGCGCGATGCCAGCAAGCTCACCGCGGGCAGCCCGTTCGATGGCGCTCCAAGTGTCGGACGGCTCGCCACTCGCGGGATCTGCGGCAGCCGCCGCGCGCAGCACCTCGACCGTCTTGTCGCCGATCGACCGCGCCGGCACGTTGATGATCCGCTCGAAGCTGACGCTGTCCGTATCGCTGCGCAGGATCCGGAGGTAGGCCAGGGCGTCCTTCACCTCGCGCCGACTGTAGAACCGCGTCCCGCCGACGAGCTGGTATCGGATCCCGTAGCGCAGGAACGATTCCTCGATGGCACGGGACTGGGCGTTCATCCGGTACATGACCGCGATCTCGCGGGCGCGGAACCGCGTGTCCGCGTCGTCGTCGTCGGCCCGCCGCGTGAGCGCGGTCCCGCGGCCGCCCACGAGGCTCTCGACCTGGCGGGCGATCCACTCCGCTTCCTCTTCCTCGTTGTAGGCCTCGAAACGATGGATCTTCGTCCCGCCGTCCAGGTCGGTCCAGAGTTTCTTGTCCTTGCGCGCCGAATTGCGGGAGACCACGGCGTGCGCGGCATCGAGGATGAGCTGGGTCGAGCGGTAGTTGCGTTCCAGCTTGACGACGGCGGTCTGCGGCCAATCGCGCTCGAAGTCGAGGATGTTGCGGAGGTCGGCGCCCCGCCATGAGTAGATGGACTGGTCGTCGTCGCCGACGACGCAGAGGTTGTGGTGGTTCTCGGCGAGCGCCCGGACCCACAGGTACTGCGCCCGGTTGGTGTCCTGGTATTCGTCGACGTGGACGTAGCGCCAGCGTTCCTGATACTTGGCGAGCACGCCGGGCGCCTCCTGGAAGAGGCGGACGGCTTCCAGGAGGAGATCGTCGAAATCGAGCGCGGCCACGCGGCCGAGGCGCTCCTGGTAGCGGGCGGCAAGGCGCGCGATGGTCCGTTCACGATGATTGGCCGCGTTCTCGGCGAGGACGGTGGGGTCGAGCATCTCGTTCTTGGCACGCGAGATGGCACCCAGGACGGCGCTGGGTCGGAATTCACCGGTCAGCGGCAGGTCCTGTTCGCGGAGGATCTGCTTCATCAGCGCCTGCTGGTCGTCCGTGTCGTAGATGACGAAGCGGCGACTGATCCCGATGGCCTCGCCATCCTGTCGCAGGACGCGGGCGCACAGGGCGTGGAACGTGCCGGCCTGCACGTCGCGACCACCTTCCCCGATGAGGCTGATGATCCGCTCCCGCAGCTCGGCGGCAGCCCGGTTCGTGAAGGTCACCGCCAGGATCCGCCATGGAGCGACCCCCTGCACGCCGACGAGGTAGGCGATGCGATGGGCCAGGACCCTGGTCTTGCCCGAACCCGCACCAGCCAGGATCAGCAGCGGCCCGTCCGTCGTGGTGACGGCCCTGGCCTGCTCCGGGTTCAGCGAGCGGATGATCTCGGCCTCGCGAGCCGCCAGGCGCTGTGCGACGACGACGGGATCCGGCGGCGGTGTCGGATCCGCGATCCCGACGGTGGCCTCGCTGGCCTCCCGGAGCCAGGCCGGCTCCTCCGGCATCTCGTGGGGCGGATCGTCGGTGAGATCGCCGACGGTCGTCCCCACGGCCTGGACGGCGTCATCGGGTCTGGAAGCGTCGCCTCGGCGACGGGACGTGGGGCTCACCACCCCATTCTAGGTCGGGCGGCGCACTCCAGCCTCAGCTGCCTCCCTGCACCTCATCTGCCGGCGGTGCGCTGATGGACACGCTCTCGTTCCACTTCGAGAACCGGAGTTCGGCGGTGAGCTCGGCCGGTCCACCGGTCGAGATGGATGCCGTGAGGCCGGCCAGGTTCCTGGTGGGCTTCTCGACCTGGATGACCAGGTCGAGGCTCACATCGCCGAGATCCGGGATCGGGATGGGCAGTCCGCTCGGGAGCGCCAGCCCGGCGTCCCCGCCGTCGAGCGACGACAACCCCTCCGGGGTCAGCGCGATCGTGACGACGTAGCAGCTCGTGGTCCCGCATTCGACGTCGGCACCCTTCACCGGATCGAGTCCCGACTGGGTCAGGAAGTCGGTCAGCGATGCCAGCATGCTCTCGGCGTCCGGGCTCGCGGACGGCAGGGCCGCCCCCGCCTCGTCCAGAGGCATCGACTGGTAGAGCGGACCCGTGAGCGACGTCTTTGCGTAGGCCGTGCCATCGACCACGATGACCTCGCCACGCAGCCCGAGCACACCCGGCAGGGCGAACGTGAGCCGGGCGTCGCCACGGGAGATATCCAGGTCGGCACTCGCCGTGGTGTCCGCGAGTTCGAGTGGCGCGCCCGAACCCGAGCCCGTCAGGTCCAGATCGATGCTGCCGTCGGCCGTCAGGTCGACATGCACCGAAGTCGCCTCGGCGAGCTGACCGGCGGCAGCCGTGAGGATCTCGGTCGGGTCCGTGAGCTCGGGGGCCGACTGCCCACCACCGCAGGCCGCGACGAGGATGGACGCCGCAGCAGCGGACGCGAGAACGGACCGGCGAAGGCGCAACATGAGCGGACTCCATCGAGGTATCGCAGGCAGCGGGTGCGGGCGAGGCGCCGACCTCGGATCGCCTCGTCGGCGTTCCGAGGATCCGCGCTACCGACCCGCGTTCCCGCCAAGCATGACGGCAGAAGCGATGGGACGCATGAGCCGATCCGCCCGTCGTCGCGGGACGGTCGCCCCATCATGCCCGCAACGGATTGACGGCTCTCCCGGGGCACCCTACCGTGCCCCGAGTGATCGCGGGGTTCGTGACCGGAGCGGTGGCCGGATTCGGCATCGCCATCCCTGTCGGTGCCATCGGGATCCTCATCATCGAGACGGGGCTGCGACGCGGATTCCGGATGGCAGCGTCTGCCGGCGCGGGAGCTGCCTCGGCCGACGGGCTCTACGCGATGATCGCGGCCGCCTTCGGCACCGCCCTCGCGGGCACGCTCGCGCCACTGGAAACCCCGCTGCGCGTTCTCGCGGCGGGACTGCTGCTCGCCATCGCGCTGCGCGGCCTGTGGAGCCTGCGCGGCACCCGGACGGCTGTGCCCGACAGCGCTGCCGCCATGCCTCCTGACGTCGAGGCCGCCGAGCGCGTGGGCTCGGCACGTCGGACATACGGCGTCTTCCTCGGCATCACGCTCCTGAACCCGGTGACGATCACCTACTTCGCAGCCCTCATCATCGGCCTGACCACGACCGGCACAGGGCCTTGGGAGAAGGCCGCATTCGTGGCCGGAGCCTTCCTGGCGTCGCTCTCCTGGCAGACCCTCCTGGCGGGCGGTGGCGCCTTCCTGCGGCAGCGCCTCTCGCCGCGGTTGCGCATCGCCGTCGTCGTGCTCGGGAACGGCATCATCCTGCTCTTCGCGGCATCGATCGCGGTCAGCCTCATCGCCTGAACCTGCGTGCTACCCGGTGTCGCCGAAGACCTCCAGCACGAGCACCTCGGTCGGCGTGCTCCTGCCCTTCAGGTCGAGCGATCTGCGCTCGTACCGATCATTCGACAGGCCCGCGCTCGTCGCTGCGCGCAGCTCCCAGAGGAGCTCGCCCTGGCCGCGACGGACGACAGGCGCGGCCGTATTGACGATGTCTCCCATCGCCGTCAGCTCCGTGTCGTGCCCCTCCCCGACCTAGCCGACGTACGCCGTGCCGGTCCCGACACCCACGCCGACAGGAACCCACGGACC
>JAOUEG010000446.1 GCA_029858845.1 Chloroflexota bacterium
TCGTGCGCAGCCTGGACAAGCCGCTGAAGATCCTGGGCAACGGCGATCTTTCCGCCCCCCTGTTCGTCGTCGCCGACGCCTTCACCGCTTCGGCCCGCTCGAAGATCGAGTCCGCCGGCGGCTCTGTCAACGTGCTCGAGGTCCCGTCGGCGCCACTCAAGGCGATCGGCGTTGACGATGGCCCGCAGGCGGCCCCCGAATCGGCGATCGGCCCATCCGGCGACGAAGCTCCGGTAGCCGCGCCCGCGGACGAGACCGCCGCCGCAGCCGCGGACGAGTCGGCCGCCGCACCCACGGACGGCGAGGTCGAGACGACCCCCGGCGACGACGCCTGACCCGTGTTCGAATCACTGCTGAACGCCTTCCGCGCGCCGGACCTCCGGCGCCGGATCCTGGTCGTGCTCGGCCTGCTCATCGTGTTCCGGTTCCTGGCGGCCGTGCCGGTTCCGGGTGTCGACCGGGCCCAGCTCGACGCCTTCCTGGAGGGCAACCCCCTGTTCGGGTTGCTGAACCTCTTCTCCGGTGGAGGGCTGGCTAGCTTCTCCGTGGTGGCCCTGGGCCTGAACCCCTACATCAACTCATCGATCATCATGCAGTTGATGCAGGGCGTGGTGCCCTCGCTCCAGGCGCTCAGCCGTGAAGGTGAGTACGGACGGAACAAGATCACCCAGTACACCCGCTACCTGGCCGTCCCCATGGCCATGCTCCAGGCGTACGGGTTCCTCGCCCTGCTCAACGCCAACGGGGTCCTGACCGGCACCTTCGACCTCGCAAGCTTCGAGACCATCACCCAGATCGCGACCCTGACGGCGGGGTCGGTCACGCTGATGTGGATCGGCGAGCTCATCACCGAACGAGGGATCGGCAACGGCATCAGCTTCGTCATCTTCGCCGGCATCGTCAGCCAGGCGCCGAGCGCCATCGGGGCATTCATCGCGGCGCCGAACATCGCGTCGTTCATCGCCTTCGCTGCCGTGGCGATCGCCGCCGTCGCGGTGATCATCTACATCCAGGAGGGCCAGCGCCGGATCCCGATCCAGTACGCGAGCCGCGTCCGCGGTCGACGCATGTACCAGGGCGGTCAGACATTCCTGCCGCTTCGGGTCAACCAGGCCGGCGTCATCCCGATCATCTTCGCGGTCAGCATCCTCCTCTTCCCGGTCCAGCTCGCGTCGTACTTCACGGCCTCCGAGATCCCGATCGTCAAGGACATCGCCAACGCGATCGTGACGTTCTTCAACCCGCAATCGATCGTCTACGTGATCCTGTACTTCCTGCTCACGGTCGGATTCACCTACTTCTACACGGCCTTCACGTTCAAACCGGACGAAACCGCCGAGCAGCTGCGCAAGAACGGCGGGTTCATCCCCGGTATCCGGCCCGGCCGCCCGACACAGGACTACCTCGCGCGCGTGGTCAGCCGGATCACGTTCGCCGGCGCCATGTTCCTCGCCATCGTCGCCGTTTCGCCGTCCCTGATCGGCCTGGTGTTCCGCGATCTCGGGGCGATCGGCCTGGGCGGGACGAGTCTGCTCATCGTCGTGTCCGTCGTGGTGGAGACGATGAAGCAGATCGAAGCCCAGTTGATGATGCGCAACTACGAAGGATTCATCCGATGACCGCGCGCGAGCGGATGGAGGCGGCGACGCAGGGACGGGTCGCCGGGAACCAAGCGTGACGGTCGTCGTCCTGCTCGGGGCGCCCGGCGCCGGGAAGGGCACCCAGGCGGACGTCCTGGCCCAACGGCTGGGGGTGCCGCACGTCGCCACCGGTGATCTGTTCCGAGCAGCCGTCCGCGACGGTTCCCCGATCGGGCTGGAGGCGCGACGGCACATGGAGCGCGGCCAGCTGGTCCCCGATGAGATCACCATCCGGATGCTCCTTGCGCGTCTCGAACAGGACGACGCCAAAGGGGGCGTGATCCTGGACGGATTCCCGCGCAATCGTGCCCAGGCCGAGGCGCTGGACGTGGCGCTCGCCGAACGCGGCATGGGGGTCGACCGAGCCGTGTCCATCCAGGTGGAGACCGACGAACTCGTCCGCCGTCTCTCCGGGCGGTGGGTCTGCCGCGATGAGGGGCACGTCTACAACGAGAAGACCAACCCGCCGCAGATCGAGGGTCGGTGCGACCTGGACGGTTCGCCCCTGATCCAGCGCGACGACGACAAGGTCGAGACCATCCGCGCCCGCCTCACGCACCAGCTGTCCAGCCTGCAGGA
>JAOUEG010000447.1 GCA_029858845.1 Chloroflexota bacterium
CCGACGAACACGGCAGCCGCGCCCTGGGCCATCAGGGCGAAGGCAGCCTCGGCGTTGGTGGTATTGCCGACCGCGACCGGGATCGGCATGTACCGGGTGAACTCGTCGAGCGAGAGTGGGTCGTAGCCGGTGGCCAGGTGCCGGGCCGAGGAAACCTGGCTCTGGACGAGGAACAGGTCCGCTCCGTGCTCGGCGCAGTAGGGTCCGAAGCGACGTGCGGCGGCGGGGGTCGCCGCCACGGCTGCGCGGGACCCGGCGGCGTGGATCGCATCCAGGCGGACCGCGATCAGCTCCTCGCGAACCGGCTGCCGGTAGACCTCGGCCAGCAATCCCTGCACGTCGGCATCCGGCGCCGCCGCGATCCTCTCCAGGATGGGGTCGGGGTCGTCATAGCGGGTCTGGACGCCCTCCAGGTTGAGGATGGCGAGGCCGCCGAGGCGCGCAAGCTCGCCGGCCATCCGCACGTCCACCACGGCATCCATCGCCGCCGCCAGGATGGGGATGTCCAGGTCGATCCCGCAGAAGACCTGGGTCAGGTCGACGTCGCTCGGCTCGACGGTATCGGTCCCGGGCGCGAGCGAAACGTCCTCGAAGCCATAGGTCGGGCGGATCGTGTCCACCTTCGAATGGAAGACGCGGCGCGCGGCCGCGGTGGACGCCTCGGTTCGGTCGATCACGATGCCCTCTGTCCGCCAGACGCTGGTTCGTTGGCCTGCTGGCGGGAGTCTACCAGCGTGTCGTGCGGGGCTGGTCCACGGCGTGGTTGCCGCGCTCCTCCACCGACTTGCGGTCGCCGGAACGGGTGAGCTCGAACCATGCGGCCCGTTCCGGAACGGCAAGGTCGTCGCGGATCCGCTCGATGGCCGTGCGATAGCCGGGCCAGATGACCTCGTCATGCGCATCCGGGACGGCAACCCAGCGGGCCGCGTCGTGCTCCTGAGATAGGACCGGCTCGGCGTGCGGGTGGACCCGCGCGGCGAAGACGGCCGCGGTGACGATCCCGTCCATGGTCGGCTCGTGGAACTGGTTCACCAGATCCAGGTCGTAGACGGCCTCGATGTCGTCGCCGGCGAAGCCCGTCTCCTCCTGGACCTCGCGGAGCGCCCCCAGGGCGAGTCGTTCGCCGGACTCGAGCGAGCCGGAGACGCACTGCCACAGGCCCGGAACGATGCGTCCGGGGGCTCGCCGCAGCAGGAGGATCTCCGGGTGTGCGATGCCGCGCGCCGTCAACGGCACCCGGAAGAGCCAGCAGTCCACGAGATCCGGCCGGAACGGGCTCATCGTGTCGTCTCGGGCAGGCCGCGCGTCCCGCGACCATCCACGATCGCGTGGAGCTGGCCCAGATGCATCAGATCGTGGACGCCGGCGAACAGGAGCCACTCCCCGCAGCGGAGTCGCCCGACGAGCGGGTGCTCCAGGGGACAAGGATCCGCTTCGCGACCGGCCACCGATCGTGCGGCGCGCTCCACGATCCGTTGACTCTGGGCGATCTTGCGGGCGAGGGCGGCGCGGTCCGCATCCGCCGGTCCGGCAACGCCCGGCACGACCTTCGGGGCGTTCGCCGGCCACTGCCCCGATGCCGCTCTGGCGGCCGCCAGGCTCAGCCCTGCTCGCGCGTCGCAGTCATGACCGATCGCCTGGGCGACGTTCCATCCCTCCTCGCCTCCGTCCATCAGGACCTCCTCGTCATGCAGGCTATCCACGATCGCGGCCAGCGCGTCCGCGAGGACGGCGAGCTGGGGGGCGACCCGCTCGGCACTCCCTTGCCCAGCGCGGTGGCGCACTTCCCGCCGCACCTCGATCAAGCGGCCGGTGTCGATGCCGCGCCATGCGGCCACGATGTCGGGCGCCCCGTCGGCGAGGTCGTCGATCCAGGCCGCGGCATCGCTCATCGGTGGCCGCTCGCCATGCGGACCGCCTCCGGACGCTGTCGGAGCCGCCACATCGCCGCGATCCCGACCGCGGGACCGAGGGCGAGGACGATGAAGCCGATCCGCCATGCCGATGGATCCGATGTATCCACGAGCCCCAGGACGAGGATCGTGACCGACGTGAGCAGGAATCCCACCGCGACCTGAAGCGAGAGCGCGGACCCGGCCGTTCCGGGCGGCGACAGCTCGGAGACGGCTGACGAGAACTGGGCCGAGTCGGCCACGACGGTGATCCCCCATACGATGGCTACGGCGAGGACGAGCGCGGCGGGGGCCCCGAACA
>JAOUEG010000448.1 GCA_029858845.1 Chloroflexota bacterium
GACGGCTCAGCGCCTGGCGCGACGTGCTGGACCACGACGCGCCCACCCGGCGACGTACTATCGGTTCCCAGCACCACTGAGAGCTGTCGCGGCTGGTAGGCTCCGACCGTGAAGTGCGACAGCAAATCGACGCGCGAGCGGGCGACGTGACCGGCACGTTCGACGATGCGCCCACGAGTATCGGTCGGACGCGCCTCGGGAACCCACCCAACGGGGCTGCCGCCCGCCCTCCGGGGGCGTGTCGGATCCTCATGATCGGCGACATGATCGGCAAGCCAGGCCGTCTCGCCGTCGAGCAGATCCTTCCCGCGCTTCGTGAGGAGCGCGGGATCGACCTCGTGACCGCCAATGGCGAGAACGTGGCTGGGGGCATGGG
Source organism: Chloroflexota bacterium (assembly GCA_029858845.1). GTDB lineage: Bacteria > Chloroflexota > Limnocylindria > Limnocylindrales > CSP1-4 > SPCO01. Next base: position 377 of record JAOUEG010000448.1, read on the forward strand.
CCTGACGCCCTCGACCGCGGACGCCATCCTGGCCTCCGGCGTGGACGTTATCACCAGCGGCAATCACATCTGGGACAAGCGCGAGATATACGCGTATCTGGAGACCACGGATCGCGTCCTGCGCCCTCACAACTACGGGTCCAATGACGTTCCCGGACGCGGCTGGGGCGTCTACGACGCGCTGGATGGCAGTCATGTCGCGGTGATCAACCTGCAGGGCCGAACGTACATGCAGCAGACCGACAATCCGTTCACGGATGCCGACGTCCTGCTGGACGAGCACTCCGCACCTGAGCCGCTCCCGCCCATCCGCCTGGTCGATTTCCACTGTGAACTCACGAGCGAGAAGAACGCGATGGGTCTGCATCTCGACGGCCGCGTCAGCGCGGTCGTCGGGACCCACACGCACATCGTCACCGGCGACGAGCGCATCCTGCCGGGGGGCACGGCGTACCAGACGGACCTCGGCATGACCGGCCCGATCTGGAGCGTCATCGGCTTCGAGCCGCGCACCGTGCTGCCCCGCTTCATCAATGCCCTTCCGACCCGATTCGAAGTGGGCAGCGGCCCGGTCGTCTTCAACGCGGCGCAGATCGACATCGATCCCGCCACCGGTCGAGCCCTCCAGATCGAGCGCATCCAGCGCCTGCTCGAGGTCTGAGCACCCGATGGCCCGGACCGGACGACGCCACGTGGCCGGGCCGTCGGACGGCGGGGTCGTCCCCCCGGAACCGTCCACCGTCGACCTGCATGCCCACACGACGCGCTCGGACGGCGTCCTCGAACCGGCGACGCTGCTGCATGCAGCGCATGCGGCCGGCGTCCGCACCTTCGCCCTTACGGATCACGACACCCTGGCCGGCTACCGGGATGTCACGACGAGCGGAGCCGTTCCAGCGGGGCTGACGCTGGTGCCCGGCATCGAGATCAATGCGCTCGTGACTCGCGACCTTGGGCTGTGGGAAGGCGAGCTCCACATCCTCGGCTTCGGCATGCATCCGGACGACGACGCGTTCGAGGCCGCGTTGATCCAGCAACGTGACGAGCGGCGCGTTCGGTTCGCCCGGACCGTCGAACGATTGCGCGAGATCGGCCTGCCGATCGACGCCCAGGTCGCCGAACTCGAGCCCAGCGACGATGATGCCCTCGGACGACCGACCATCGCCCGGGCGCTGATGGCCGCCGGGCACGCCGCCAGTGTCGAGGACGCCTTCACGCGCCTGATCGGCCATGGCGGACCGGGCTACGTCCGAAGAGGCGGCCTTGGGCCGGAGGATGCCATCGCTGCGATCATCGCTGCCGGGGGGATCCCCGTTCTCGCCCACTTCCGGGAAGCCCCCGAGCGGATCGAGCTGCTGCGCGAGCTCCAGGAAGCCGGGCTCGCGGGCCTCGAGGTCTACTACCGCGCATTCGACGCGGCGACGACAGCGGAGCTGGAAGTGGTCGCGCGCACCCTTGGTCTCATCGCCACCGGTGGGACGGACTATCACGGGGACCTTGGTCCGTACGCGGCGTCGCACGCACAGTCCTGGGTCCCGCCCGAGGTCGGCACGAGGCTGCTCGCTCGCCTGGAGTGTCGCTGACCGAGCCGGTCGTCTGGTCGATCCGGGACGGCAAGCCCTTGCGTCAGGAGCCCGGCTCGTCCTTGACGAACGTGGGGTGGAGGGTGACCGGCTCAGCCCGGCGACCGCGGGCCCGAAGGTTGAGCGCCTCGACGAAGACGCTGAAGCCCATCGCCGCATAGATGTACGCCTTGTCGATGTGCAGCCCGAACGCATCGGCGACGAGGGTGACGCCGATGAGCAGCAGGAAGGACAGGGCCAGCATCTTGACCGAC
>JAOUEG010000059.1 GCA_029858845.1 Chloroflexota bacterium
GGTCAGCACCCAGATCGGCCCGACCAGCTGGCCGCCGGTGCCCCCGCCGCTCAGCACGCTGCAGCCGACCAAGGAGGCGGCGATGACGATGGCTCCCACGATGACGGAACGCGTGCGCACGATCGATGGTCCTCCCTGGTGGTCGGAATCGGAGTTCGACACCCGGACCTCGCCGGCTGTCCGACCGTCACTGCACTCGCAGGATGGTCTTTGCCTCGGCCCAATGCTTCTCGAGCCCGTAGTAGTCGCGCTCGGGCGGCGTGAAGATGTGGACGATCACCGCGCCGAAGTCGATCAGGACCCAATGCGATGCCGGCGTCCCCTCGCGGCCGATCGGCTTGACGCGCTCGTCGCGCAGGGCCGTGATGATCCCGTCCGCGATGGCGTCCAGCTGCCGCTCAGAGCCGCCGGAGCAGATGACGAAGTAGTCCGCCATCGTGGTCAGGGGCGTCAGGTCGAGCAGGACGATATCCGCCGCCTTCTTGTCCTCGGCAAGCTCCACGATGCGACGCGCCAGTTCGAGGGCGACACGGTCGGTCGGGGGCACCGGGCCCTCCCGCCGCGGCAAGCCGTCGGCGCTGGGGCCGGACGGCTCCGTGCCATCGACAGCGGGGTCGGCAACGGACGGTCCGGCGTCAAGGGTCTCAGCATCGGCGCCGGGGGGCGCGGGTTCGGTCACGTTCGATCGGTCCTCCGTGGGTCCTGGTACAGGGCATGGTCGCCGATATACGCCGCGACCGCATCGGGGACGAGATAGCGCAGCGACCACCCGGCGGCAGCTCGGGTCCGAAGCTCGGACGCGGACAGGCGCAATCGTGGTCCGTCCAGGAAGACGGCCCGCACCGGGACGCCGGCGAAGTGCCGCTCGAGGAAGTCCGGCGCCGCGTCCGGATAGCCCTCCCGCGGCGCGACGACGAGCGCCGCTCGCTCCAACACGCCACGTGGGTCGTGCCACGTCGGAAGCGCCAGGAACGCCTCGGCGGACAGGATCAGGGCGAGGTCCCTCGTATCGCCCGCGGCGCGTTGCTCGGCCCGCAGGCTGCGCAGCGTGTCCACGGTGTAGGACGGTCCGTCGCGATCCAGTTCGACCCGGCTGGCGGCGAACCCATCGTTGCCGGCGATCGCAGCCTGCACCATCGCGAATCGATCTTCCGCGGGCGTGATCGAAAGGCCGACCTTGTGCGGCGGCTCGCCGGCTGGGACGAACAACACGCGCTCGAGGCCGAGCACGTCGCGAGCGGCCTCCGCGAGCGCAAGGTGGGCGACATGGACCGGGTCGAAGGTTCCACCGAAGACCCCGGTCGCCCCGCGCAGATCCACGCCGGGCTCCCAGGCGGCGGCCGTCAACGCGACGCCTCCCAGGGGTCGAATCCCCACTCCAGCTCCGCCCCGCCGATGCGCACCAGATCGCCGGCAGCGATCCCGGAGCGGCGCAGCTCCGCCTCGATCCCGAGGCGGGCAAGGTCACGCTGGAACCGTTCCGCCGATTCCTCGACGTCGAAGTTGGTCTGGGCGGCGATCCGCTCGATGCGCTTGCCGCGTACGCGGAAGGCTCCGTCCTCGTCGCGTTCGACCAGGAAGCCATCACCCATGGCGTCGATCCGGTGCACGACGACACCGGCCGGTTCCGGCGGCTCGGCGAGATCCTCCGACGAGGGCAGGAGGATCGCGACGCGCTCGCGAAGCGCATCGAGCCCTTCCCCGGTCGAAGCGGCGATGGCCACCACGTCAAGCCCTTCCGCCTCGCGGGCCGCCCGGAAGCCGGACCACGCGGCGCGAGCGGCCGGCAGATCCAGCTTGTTGAACGCGACGAGCATCGGCTTGTCCAGCAGGGCGGGGTCGTGCGCTCGGAGCTCGTCGCGGATGACGTCGTACGACCACTCGGGATCCCGGGCTGAACCGTCGACCACGTGGACCAGCACGCGCGTCCGCTCGACGTGGCGCAGGAAGGCATGGCCGAGTCCGGCCCCCGTCGACGCCCCCTCGATGAGGCCGGGCACGTCGGCGATCGTGGGGCGTCGCTCGTCCCCCTCGCCCAGATCCATCACGCCCAGGTTCGGCTCGAGTGTCGTGAACGGATAGTCGGCGATCTTGGGCTGCGCGGCGGTGAGGCCCGCGAGCAGTGTCGACTTCCCGGCGTTCGGCAGGCCGACGAGCCCGATGTCCGCGATCAAGCGCAGCTCGAGGCGCAGCCACCGTTCCACGCCGGGTTCGCCCTTCTGGGCGTGCTTGGGAGCCTGGTGCGTGGCCGTCTTGAAGTGGGTGTTGCCGAGACCGCCGCGGCCGCCGCGCGCCACGAGCGCCTCCTGGCCGGTGGCGACAAGATCGGCCAGGAGCTCGCCGGTGCCGTCGTCATAGACCGCTGTGCCAGGCGGGACATCGAGGATCAGGTCGTCGCCGGCCTTGCCGTGGCGCCGCGCGCGTGTCCCGCGCCCCCCGGGAGTGGCCTTGAAATGGTGGCGGTACTGGAAGTCACGCAGGGTCGTCTGGCCGGGGTCCACGCGCAGCAGGATCGAACCGCCGCGCCCGCCGTCGCCGCCGTCGGGTCCGCCCCGAGGGACGTGAGCCTCCTTGCGGAATGTCGCAGCCCCATCACCGCCATCGCCGGCATGGATCCAGATCTTGACGCGGTCGAGGAACATCTGGGGCATTCTCGCACGCCGGTCCGGCGGAGCCGGCGCGGACGACGGACGTCGCGCCTAGAGGTACGCGAGCGGATTGACGCGGCGACCACCGTTCCAGATCGGGCCCTTCCACACCTCGAAGTGGAGGTGCGAACCGGTCGCGTAGCCCGACGCGCCCATGCGCCCGACACGCTGGCCGCGAGAGACGTGCTGGCCGCGCCCGACCGACACGCTGGACATGTGGTTGTACGTCGTGTACAGCCCGGAGCCGTGCGCGATCCAGACCTGGTAGCCGCCGCCGTTGCTCTTCCATCCGGCGAACGTCACCGTTCCGGACGCGGCCGCGTAGATCGGATTGCCGGTACTCCCGTCGATGTCGATCCCGTAGTGGCCGTAGTGGTAGTACTGGCTGATGTGATGGCTGGACGTCGGCCAGCGGAAGGTTCCGCCCGAGTAGGTCCTGGGCGGCCGGCTCGTGCCACCACTCGACCGCGTGGAGCTGCTCTTGGTCGACGTCGGCTTCTTGGTCGGCTTGGGCGTGGGGATGGGATCGCCCTTGGCGCCGGGAAGGACCAGGACCTGGCCGACGACGAGGTTCGGATCCGTGATCCCGTTCGTCTTCAGGATCTCGTCCTCGGTGACCTTGTGGTCCTTGGCGACGGATTCGAGGGTGTCGCCGGCCTTGACCGTCACGACCAGGCCGGTGACCGGGGGGATCCTGAGGATCTGACCCTGGTGGAGGGAGTCCTTGGACTTGAGTCGATTCGCCCACCACAGCGTCATCATCGAGACGCCGTGGGCCTTGGCGATCCCGACGAGCGTGTCGCCGGCCTTGACCTTGTAGGTCCGCACCAGGTCGCTGCCGTCGGCGACGGTGGTGTCGACGGCGACCGGCTTGAGCAGCGTGCCGTCCGCGAGGAACGGACCCTCGATGGACGTCACGTCCACGTCGTCCGCGGCGATCTCCGCCGCTGGCTCGGGATCACGGCCATCGATATGGATCGCGCTCGCGAGTGTGCCGGCGGGATCGTTCGACCCCTCGTCTCCTGGCGTTTCCTCGATGGCGTCAGGGTCGTCCGCGTAGGCGGCTTCGACGTCACCGGATTCGGAGGAATCGGACGCGCCGCCGATCGCGAGGCGAGGTGCCGGACCGTCCCCGGACGGCCCGCCGGTGGCGCCGGACGGGGCGGCACCGGGAGCGACACTGAGGATGGAGGCGCCGAGCAGGATGGCCGCGACCACGATGGCAAGGGCGCGTTCGTGACCCAGGCGACCGGGTACGTTGATCCTGCCCACGGTGGGACGGCGCACGAATCGCGCTACGTCCGGGCCGCGGAAGCGCGGCGCCGTGGTCTGTTCCGGGCCCTGGCGATCAGGTCGGCCGAGGCGTTCGAGGACGCGTCGGAAGCCGACCGATGCGTTCAGCAATACGGTCTCCAGTGGGAGGACGGCCCGAGGCGTCGGGACGCGGGGATAGGCTCGGGTGGACCGTCCTGGGTCGCGGTATCGAGCTGGGGGTCTCTACATCGCGGCCGCGCCCGACTTGAAGGCCGGGATCACGACATCGAGCCGAACGGTACCACGGCGTTGACGAACGCCGCAAACGAGGGCGCACCGCCCCTCGGTCAGGCCTCCAGGTTCTTCGTCAGCGAGGCCAGGAACTCGGCGTTCGACTGGGTCTTGGAGAGCCGGTTGAGCAGGATCTCGATGCCTTCGTTGGTCCCGACCGCGGACAGCATCCGGCGCATCGTCCAGACCATCTTGAGGGTTCCCTCTTCGAGCAGGAGCTCCTCGCGCCGGGTCCCGGAACGCTGGACGTCGATGGACGGGAAGATCCGCTTCTCCGCGAGCTTGCGGTCGAGGATGAGCTCCGAGTTGCCGGTGCCCTTGAACTCCTCGTAGATCACGTCGTCCATGCGGGACCCCGTGTCCACGAGACACGTTCCGATGATCGTGAGGGATCCGCCCTCCTCGATGTTCCGGGCGGCACCGAAGAATCGCTTCGGTGGGTAGAGGGCGATCGGATCCAGACCGCCCGAGAGGGTCCGGCCGGAGGGCGGCAGGGCCAGGTTGTAGGCGCGCGCCAGGCGGGTGATGGAGTCGAGCAGGATGACGACATCGCGACCGGTCTCGACCTGCCGCTTGGCGATCTCGAGCGCCATCTCCGCGACATGCGTGTGGTTCTCGGTCGGCTCGTCGAACGTGGAACTGATGACCTCGCCCTTGACGCTCCGTCGCATGTCCGTGACCTCCTCGGGCCGCTCTCCGATGAGGGCGACCATGAGCAGGATCTCCGGATAGTTGGCGCTGATGCCGTTGGCGATCTGCTTGAGCAACATCGTCTTGCCGGCCTTCGGAGGGCTGACGATGAGGGCGCGCTGACCCTTGCCGAGCGGGTTGACCAGGTTGATCAGGCGCTGGCTGAGGTTCTTGGGATCCGTCTCGAGGTTGATCAGCTGATCCGGATGCACCGGGGTGAGATCGCCGAAGACCGGCCGGCGTCGCGCTGTCTCCGTGTCGACGCCGTTGACGCTGTCGACCCGGAGCATGCCCCAGTACTTCTCGCCCTCCCGCGGGGCTCGAACGGCTCCGGAGATCCGGTCGCCGATGCGGAGGCCGAAGCGGCGCACCTGGCTCGAGCTCACGTAGACGTCCTCGGGGCTGGGGAGCAGCCCATGACGGCGCATGAACCCGAACCCCTCGTCCACGATGTCCAGGATCCCGCTCGCGTAGGCGTGACCGGCCTTCTCGGTCTGGCGCTGAAGGATGCGGTCGACGAGCTCGTCCTTTCGCTCGCCGGCAGCCGTGTCCAGCTCCAGGTCGCGGCTCACGGCGCGGAGCTCGGTGACGCTCATCTCGCGGAGGTCGCTGATATCGAGGTCGTTGCGCTCGCGCGCAGCTTCGATCTCCTGCTGCTCCTCGAATTCGCTCACGGGCGCGCGGTAGACACCCTGCGAGCGTCGTCGGGGTCGGCGGTTGCGGGAGCGGTCGCGCTGGTCGGGGCCGGGCATCTGGTCAGGGTCACCTGCGGGCGGGAAGGATGCGGTTCCGGGTCGGGCCGCCGAAGCGGCCGGACGAACCGGGTTCGCGGTGGGAACCGATCGGGCGTGCGCGCGGAATCGCTGCCGCAGCGCGGATGCCGGTCGGGATTGACGGAGCATAGACCGCACATCACACCGCCGTCAACGATGACGATCGCGACGGTCCCGATCGCGTCAGGCGGGTCTCCGCGCGCCGGGTGGACAATGGGCCTCGCGACACCAGGTTCGTCACGGAGGTGGGCATGATCAAGATCCGGCGGGTACGGTCGGTGGGCGCCATCGGGCTGGCGGCGCTCGTCCTGACCACGGGCGCCTGCGCTGCCGACAGTGGCTCGCCGGACCCGGCGGGGTCCGCGGCATCGTCGCCGGACGCGAGCGCGGGGGCGACCTCGGCCGCGGCGAGTGCCGCACCGTCGCCAACCCCAACGACCTACCGGATCGGCCTCTCCAACACGAAGACGGATGACGGCTGGCGGACCGAGATGGTGTGTTCGGCCAGGGCCCAGGCCCTGACATCCGGTCGCGTCGAACGCCTGACCGTCGCCGATCGCGACACGGATGCGGCCGGCCAGACGGCCGACGTCGCGAATCTCGTCGCCACCGGCGTGGACGCGGTCATCCTCTACGCGGTCGACCCGGACGTCGTGGACGAGTCCGTGGTGGCGGCGATGGAGACGGGACTCGTCGTCGTGGCGATCGATCGGGCCGTCGATGCCGAGGGCAGCTACCTGGTGGCGACCGACCACGAGGCGTACGGCTACGCAGGCGCGGCCTGGCTGTTCGAGACGCTGGGCGGCAAGGGGAAGGTCGTGTACCTGCGCGGGCCGGCGGACGATCCGATCGACACGGCACGCGATTCGGGCTTCAAGCGTGCGCTCGCCGACTTCCCCGACATCAAGATCGTCTCCGAGACCCAGACGGACTGGGACCGGACCGTCGCCGTCCGGGAGTTCAACGCATTCCTGGCCACGGGCAAGGACTTCGATGGCATCTGGACGTCGGGCGGGATCGGCGCCGTCATCGTCGATGCCCTCAAGACGGCTGATGCTCCGCTCGTGCCGATCGTCGGCTCCGATCAGGGCAGCTTCGTGTCGCAGCTCCTGGCCGAGGAGGGACTCGTGGGCGCGGCGGTGACGGACTCGGCCGCCGTGGGAGGGGCGGGAGTCAGCCTGGCGCTGGACATCCTCGACGGCCGCCCGCCCGCGGACCCGGCCGTTCTGATCGCGCCCGAGGTCTGGGCCAACGATACGGACGCCGGACGATCACGGCTGGAGGAAGCTGACGACCCGGACATCGATCTGGGCTGGCCGCTCTCCATCATGATCCCCGGTCGCACGACGTACCTGAAGGAGGACATCCTGGCCTGCAAAGGTCCGAACCAGTGACCGGGTCGAGCGACTCGCGGGATCTCACTGCCGGTGCGGCGCCTTCGGGTGGGACGCAGCACTTGGGCATCGATCTCGGCGGAACGAACCTCAAGTGGGCGGTCATCGAGCGCGGGTCGGACGCCTGGCAGGTCCTCGATCGCGGACGTGTGCGGACCCCGGCATCCGGCGGTCCGGACGCCGTCGTGGGCCGCATGGTCGACCTGGCCCGTGAGGCCGCGGAGCGATGGCCCGCGATCGGGTCGGTCGGCGTCGGGGTCCCGGGCCTGTACGACCCGGCAACGGGTCGCACGCGGTTCATCGTGAACATCCCGGGTGCGTGGGCCGACCACCCGGTCGCTGAACCGATCGCGACGGCCGTGGAGCGACCCGTGGCGCTCATCAACGATGCCCGGGCCTTCGGGCTTGCCGAACTGCGGCTCGGCGCGGGTCGCGGGGCGCGTTCGATGGTGGGGCTCACGCTGGGAACCGGAGTCGGCGGCGTGATCGCGATCGACGGCCGGATCCACCTCGGCCATGACGGGACCGCCGGCGAGCTCGGGCACCAGACGATCGATCCAGACGGGCCGACCTGCGGCTGCGGCGACAACGGCTGCCTGGAAGCCTTCGTCCGCGCGGACCGATTTGCCGAGGCGTGCGGGACCGCCACGGTGAAGGAGGCGGTCATCGCGGCGCGAGCCGGCGATGCGCGGGCCATGGCCGGGGTCCTTCGGGTGGGACGCTACCTCGGGATCGGGATCGCCAACATGATCGAGGTCATCACGCCGGACCGGGTCGTCATCGGAGGCGGGATCTCCGCCGCCTCGGATCTCCTGTTCGGGCCGATCCGGACGGAGCTGGAGCGCCGCGTCCGGACGACTTCGCTGGCGCGTGTCGAGATGGTCGTGGCGGAGCTCGGGACGTGGGCCGGGTCCATCGGCGCGGCCGTCCACGGGGCGGACGAGGCGCCCTGAGCGACACCCGGGAGGGCGTTCGGCGAGCCGGGCAAGCGACGACATCGCTCATCCGAGCGGTTGCATCTCAGATGAGCGCTGAGTAGCATCTTCCTGTGCCGGTCACCGCGGATCCCGCGCTGGACAGCCTCTCGACGGAGGTCGCGAGGCTCTTCTTCGACCGGCAGATGACCAAGGTGGAGATCGCCGCCCACCTGGGAATCTCCCGGTTCCGTGTCGCGCGACTCGTCGACAACGCGGTCGCAGAGGGGATCGTTCGGATCGAGTACCGGGATGTGCCGGCCGAGGATCGCGCGCTCGCCACGGCGATGGAGGAACGTTTCGACCTCGACCTGTGCGTCGTGGCGCGCGGCGATGACGGTTCGGCAACGAGACTCGCCGGTCCGGTCCTGCACGGTCTGATCGGGCCTGACGACGTGGTCGGCGTGGCCTGGGGCTCCACACTGGCGGCGGTCGTCCGCGAGATCCCGGAGCGCGGCCGGTCGTCCATCGAGGTCGTACAGCTGGCAGGCAGCTCGACGCGGCTGGATCGCGTGCGCGATGCGGGGGAGCTGGCTCGGGCCTTGGCCGATCGCCTCGGCGCCGTCTGCCATCCGATCTATGCGCCGACCTTCGTGCCCACGGCGGCGTTGCGGGACGCGCTGCTGGAGCAGCCCGAGGTGGCGGAGACAGCCGGCCGCTTCCGGTCGGTGACGATCGCGATCGTGGGCATCGGAGCCATCCCGGCCGATGATCCCCGCAACTCCGGCGCCTCATCCTCCCTGCTCCGCTCGGGCGGCCTCGACGACGACGCCGTTGCCGACCTGGTGGCGGCCGGGGCGGTCGGCGACCTCATCGTCCACCCGTTCGATGCGGCTGGTCGGTTCGTGGCTCCCGAGCTGGCGGCCCGCGCCGTGGCGATCGGCGTCGGCGACCTGCGCGCGATCGCGCGGGTCGTGGCCGTCGCGTCCGGCAGCGGCAAGGCGCCAGCGATCCGAGGCGCGCTCGCCACGGGGGTGATCGACGTACTCGTGACGGACGCTCCGACGGCACGCGCCGTCATGGAGTCCGGCTGATGGGCCGGCTCCAGGGCAAAGGCATCCTCGTGACCGGC
>JAOUEG010000060.1 GCA_029858845.1 Chloroflexota bacterium
CGCGTGCGCCCGCTGTCACAGCACCCACGCGGCCCAGGGACCCGCCCTGCTGCCGCAGGCCAACCCCCAAAGCTCCGTGTGCCTGTCGTGCCACGATGGGACGGGTTCGGACATCGACGTCGCCGCACCATACAACGACCCCGCCATCCCGGCGAATGACCCCGCAACCCGCTCCTACTACCGGCACGATGCGCTGGCGCCATCGGTGCATGTCCTCGCGGGCGAGAACGAATTCGAAGGATTGCTGGAGCGCCACAGCGAGTGCGGCGACTGCCACAACCCGCACAACTCGACGGCGACGGACTCGATCCAGACGACCACGGGCTGGTCGGTCTCCGGCCGCCAGGCGGCTCTCTCCGGCGTGGCCGTCACGAATGACGTCGCTGGCACCGCCCCCGCGTACACCTATCTCGACGGAAGCGCGGGCTCGCAACCCACTCGCGAGTACGAGATCTGCCTCAAGTGCCATTCGGGCTTCACCACCCTCCCGGACGATGCCGGCCAGCCACCGTCCAGGCAGGCCCTGGACAAGGGAATCGAGCTCAATCCGGCGAACATCTCCTTCCACCCCATCGAGGCGGCCGGGAAGAACCAGACTGCGGCGATGGCCGCGAGCCTGGCAGGAACATCACCGTTCAAGCAGTGGGACTTCACCACGGAAAGCACGATCCGCTGCGTCAACTGCCACGGTGACCCGGCCAAGTACGATCCGATCACGCCGCCAGGTGCCGGTTCCGCCCTGGCTCCCCATGCCAGTGCGAATCGCGGCATCCTCCTGCAGCCGTACCGAGACCGCATCCTGAAGTCGACCGGGGAGGCGTACGACGCCGCTGACTTTGCGCTCTGCCTCATCTGCCACGGCGAGGAGCCATTCACGAACGACAATTCCACCGCGACGAACTTCGATCTCCATTCGCTGCACCTGACCGAGCTGGCCGGCAAGGGTAGCGGCGGCACGAACATCGACACGCTCGGCGCCGGACAGGGCAACGCGATCTGCGCCGAGTGCCATTTCAGGGTTCATTCGACGGCCCTGCGCGTCGGGTCCCAGGGTGTCTACCCGCGACTGATCAACTTCGCCCCCAACGTGGTGACCGATGACGGTGGCTACCCGGCCTGGGCTCCGCTCGGGGCCTCGGGCGGCTCGTGCACGCTCAACTGCCACGGCAAGAGCCACGACGACTACGGGTACTGAGGCGACCTGAACAGGCGCCCCGGTCCGATCCGGGGGATCACGATCCGGCCGTCGAGTTCCGCGGCAGGGCTGACACGACTGCGACGGCGTGCGTGGATCGCATCCGAAGCCGCGGCCATCACCGTCGCGATCGCCGGATGTATCACCCGATACAGGGCGGAGTCCGCGCATCCACCTCTCGGACCGCCATCCGACCCCAGAAATATGCCCGCCGACGGATGGGTCCTGACGGCACTCCTCGAGACAATCCCTCCAGGTGTCAGACGGCTCGCGATGCAAGGCGAGCGCTGGAAACGAGGGCGATCCGATGGGACACAGGCGACATGAGGGCCGGGTGCGCGGCGCACGGCCTCGTCCGGGCGGCCGGTCATGACCGGCTCGACGACCATGAACGGCACCGATCCTCAACGCGAGCTCCTTGCCCGTCTCGGCCTGGACGACCGCGCGACGACCGAAGACGTCGTCGAGATCCATGACGAGCTGGTCGCGTTCCTGACGACCGCCCCGAAGCCTCTCCGCGCCTGGGCTCGGACCCAGGCCGCCGCAGCGGACCACGCATTTGCACTTCTCACGGACCCGGATGCGCCAGCGGTTCCCGGAGCCCTCCCGGGCCCTGCTGCGCTCCCGACGGTCCAGCCCGACGGGTCGGCGACACCTCCGGCCCGTCGGGCACCCTCGATCCCTGGACCGGCGGCCGCTGCGGCCGCTTCAAAGGCGGCAGCCCTGCCCGCCAACCCGGAGGCATCGACCGAGGGCGCGGTCGCTCCGATCGAGAAGTCGTTCGAAGAGATGCTCGCAGAGGTCACGCCCGGAACCCACCGGGAGAGCCTTCCGACGCCGGCATCCGAACAGGTCCACGAGTCGGTTGCCGAGGCAGACGCGGTGGCTGGACGGGGTGAGGTCGCCCGCCGGGGCGGCTCGTTCCCGATCCGGCGCGTATTGATGGCCGGCGCGCTCGTGGTCGGCGCGATCTCGATCGGCTTCGTGGGCTATCAGGTGGGCGCCGCTCCCAGCGCAGCCGCCATCACCGGCGGGGAACCGCAGCCGCAGCCGAGCGCGGGCCTGGACCAGGCGGTCGTCGCCGACCTCATGGCCAAGATCCAGACCGACCCGACCGACGTCGATTCGATGATGCGGCTCGGCGACGAGTTCTACGCCGCCGGCGACTTCGGGGCCGCGGCGACCTGGTTCCAGAAGATGCTCGACGTCGACTCCACGGACATCCGGGCAAGACTCGCCCTCGGCGCAGCGTTCTTCAACCTCGGCGACATGACCGGCGCCGAGACCGCCTGGGTCGCCGTCGTCGAGCAGGATCCATCGAACGTCGAAGCCCATTACGACCTCGGGTTCCTGTACCTGAACCAGGAACCGGCCGACATGGCGGGCGTCCAGCGCGAGTGGAGCGAGGTCGTTCGCCTCGCCCCGGACTCCGATGTCGCCCAGACCGTCAAGGCCCACCTCGATGCCCTGAGCAGCCCGGCCCCGTCCGCCGCGCCGAGCGCGGCGCCATCGGCCGCGCCGAGTGGGTCGGCCCAGCCATGATCGAAGTCGGGATCCTGGTCGCGTTCGTCGGCGGGATCCTGTCGTTCGCCTCGCCGTGCTGTCTCCCGTTGGTCCCGGCATACGTCGGCTACATGGTCGGGACGGCGACGGAGGGCCCCGGCGCGCGCCGTCGCACGCTGTTCCATGCGCTTGCCTTCGTGGCCGGCTTCTCGTTCGTGTTCGTCGCGTTCTGGGCCTCGATCGGCGCGATCGGCTACGTCCTGGCCGACCAGGCGGTGCTGCTGCGGCGCATCGGCGGGGTCGTCCTGGTCGTCCTGGGACTGCAGGTGGCCGGCGTCATCAACCTCCGCGCCCTGTGGCGCGATACGCGACCGATGCCCGCGATGGCAGGCGGCCCTGGTTTCTCCACCGCCACTGCTACGACGACCGCCCCGAGCTACGGACGATCGCTCCTCTTCGGGACATTCTTCGCAGCCGGCTGGAGCCCGTGCATCGGGCCCATCCTCGGCGGCATCCTCGGGTTGGCCACCGTGACGGCAAGTGTCGCCCAGGGGACCGTCCTGCTCGTGGCATATGCCGCCGGCCTGGCCGTCCCATTCCTCGCCGTCGCCCTCGGTGCAGAGTGGGTGGCCCGCCGCCTGACGTGGGTCGGGCGTCACCACCGCACCGTTTCCTACGTGACGGGCGCCGCCCTCGTGGCGATCGGCGTCCTGATGATCACCGACACCCTAGCCCGCCTGGCGGCCCTCACGTCGCCGCTGGGTTCCTGACCGGAGGATCGACGATGACGCAGCAGGCACAGACCGGTCGCCTTCCGGCCGACGGGCCCGCCCCGACGGACGACGTCATCCGGCGCGAGGCGGGCTTCGGCATCGACGATCTGCTCGAGCGGCTGTGGGATCTCCTGACCTCGATGAAGTTCGGGGTGATCATCATCCTGGCGTTGGCCGCCCTGGGGCTGGTCGGGACCATGGTCATCCAGGCACCGCCGGGCATCTCTGCCGACCCCGCGGCGAAGGCCGACTGGCTGAACGAGGTCCGCCCCAGGTACGGCGGATGGACCGGCATCATGGATCAGCTCCAGGTCTTCACGATCTTCGAATCGATCTGGTTCCGGGCCCTGGCGGCTCTCCTGACCGCGAGCCTGGTGGCCTGCTCCGCGCACCGGCTGCCGGGCCTCTGGAAGTCGGCCACCAAGCCGCATGTCGCGATCGGAGAGGCGTTCTTCACGCATGCCCCGCAGCACGAGTTCATCGCGGTCCGGGGCACGAGCGACGAGATCCGCGAGCGGGTCAGTCGCGTCCTCAACAAGCATCGCTATCGGGTCGTGAGCGAGGACGACGGCGTCCTCCACCTGTACGCCGACAAGTTCCGCTGGGGTCCGTTCGGGACCGTCATCGGGCACCTGAGCCTCGTGGTCATCCTGGGCGGCGCCATCGTCGGATCGATGTTCGGCTTCCGGGACTCGAACTTCGTGGTGGCCGAGGGCTCGGTCGCACCGGTGACCTCGGGCGAGGGCATCTCGGTCGGTCTCGTGCAGTTCCAGGACGCGTACTACACGGAGACCGGCGCGCCGGCCGACTACGCCAGCGAGATCGTGATCTACAAGGACGGCACCGAAGTGGCGAGCCAGACGATCCGCGTCAACGAGCCGCTGCGCTATGGCGGCCTCTCGTTCTACCAGTCGTTCTACGGCCCCGCCGCGGCGATGCGGGTCACCGACGCGGCGGGCAACGAGGTGATGGCAGACGGCGTGCCGCTGGCCTGGTCCGATGGCGACACCGGGCGCCGCGTGGGCAGCTTCGTCATCCCCGGTGCGGACCTCACGGTGTGGGTCATCGGCACCGCCGGGACCGGCGATCCCATCATCGCGCCCGGCCAGATGCGCGTGGAGCTCTACCAGGGCAGCCAGGGAACGTCCGTGGACGCGGCGACGATCGACCAGCGGACGTCCGCAGAACTCGCCGGCTACACGTTCTCCTTCGACCGCGAGATGCAATACACGGGTCTCTCCGTGGCCCGCGATCCGGGGACGCCGCTCATCTGGCTCGGGTCGTTCCTGATGATCGCGGGGTTCGTGCTGGTCCTCATGTTCCCGCACCGGCGGGTGTGGGGTCGCCTGGTCGTCCGAAGTGACGGTCGCGGGATGCTCTCGCTGGCCGGTGCCGGACGCCGCGACGTCAATTCCAATACCGAATTCACCGATCTGGTCACCGATGTCCGGGCGGCGTTCACAACGCCGACGGACGCCTGAGGGAGCGCGCCATGTACAAGATGTCGGAGTACGCCTTCATCGCGGCGATCCTGGCCACAGGTCTCGCCCTGATCCTCTATATCGCCTACGCCCTGTCCGGCCTTCGGGCGGCGCGGATGCAGACGGCCGGTGGCAACGTCCGGACCGGCGTCATGGGCTTCTCCGGCGGACCTCGGACGGCGGCGCTTGGACGCTACGCCACGATCCTGGGGTGGCTCGGGTTCGCGTTCCTCTCCGCCTGGCTGGTCTTCCGAACCATCGCGACCGGGCACGGGCCCTTCGCCAACATGTACGAGTTCTCCGTGTCGTTCGCGTGGGGCGTCCTCGGGGCCTACTACTGGTTCGAGCGGCGCTACCACCAGCGCATGCTGGGCCTGTTCGCGCTGCCCGTGGCGCTCGCCCTGATGCTGTATGCGACGACGATCCCGTCGACCGTGGAGCCGCTCGTCCCGGCGCTGCAGAACAACCTGCTCCTGTCGGTCCATGTCGCCGTCGCGATCGTGGCATATGGATCGTTCACCATCGCGTTCGCCGCGGCCCTGCTGTTCGTCATCCAGCCCGAAGGCGGCCGCTGGGGCCTGCCCAAGCCGGAGATCCTCGACGACATCTCCTACAAGGCGGTCGTGGTCGGTTTCCCGTTCCTGACGGCGGTCATCGTCCTCGGCGCCATCTGGGCCGACGTGGCGTGGGGCCGCTACTGGAGCTGGGATCCCAAGGAGACAGCGTCGCTCGTGACCTGGCTCATCTACGGTGCCTATCTCCACGCCCGAGTCGTCCGCAACTGGCGGGGTCGCAAGGCGGCCTACCTCCTGATGCTCGGCTTCGCGGCAACGTTGTTCACCTACTTCGGGAATCTCTTCTTCGGTGGCCTGCACAGCTACTCGGGCTTGGGCTGAGCGCGGACGAAACGGTCCGCAAGGAGACATGACATGGATGCGCTGAGCATGCCGGCGGCGCCACCGCGCAGCGGTCGCCTCCGCAGCGAGCGGTTCCGGACGATCGCGGTCCTCGTCGTGGTCGGGATCGCGCTGGTGGGCGCGGCGGTCCTCATGGAACAGCCATGGGCGGACGACGGCTACACGGACGTGACCCTGACCGGGGACGTCTCGGCTGTCGCCCCGGCGGCCGGGATGGCCGCGCCGGACTTCAAGACCACGACGATCGATGGCACTCCCGTCAGCATCTCCGAGTACCAGGGCCAGCCGGTCTGGCTGACCTTCGGTGCCAGCTGGTGCGCGGATTGCCGCGGAGAGGCTCCCGACCTGCAGGCGACCTATGAGAAGTACGCGCCGCAGGGCCTGGTCGTCCTGAGCGTCTCGATCGACGAGGACGAGCAGGCTGTCCGCGACTACGCCCAACGCGTGGGCCTGACCTTCACCCAGGTGGCGGATCCATCCACGATCATCGCCAGCCGCTACCGGATCCTTGGCGTCCCGACCCACTACTTCATCTCGCCGGAAGGCACCATCGAGGAGGTCCGCCTCGGCGGGCTGCCACCCGAGGAGATGGAGCGGATGGTCGGAACGATCCTCCAGTAGCGACGGCGCGTCGCGATGACCGACAGCGAGCGCGAGCCGGAGGCTCGGGCGCCGGACGGCAGCCCCGCCGCGACCGATCGCCCCATCGCGCCATCGTCCGAGGCCGGGGCCGTGCCTTCGCCCGAGGCAGCGACCGTCTCCACGGAGGTCGTCCACGGGGCGACCGCCACGGCGTCCACGGATGGAGCGGCCGTGGCGGAGCCCGGAGGACCGTCCGTCCGAGCGCGGATCCGCCGCTTCTTCCGGTTCCCGCGATCGCGACGCGCCTTGGGCGCGCTGGTCCTCGTCGGCGGGGCGTTCGCCCTCGTGGCGGCCATCGGCGGCTACCAGGTCATCCACTGGACCGAGACCGCGGACTTCTGCGGCCGCTGCCACACGATGGGCCCGGAGCTGACGGCTCACGCCGAGGGGCCTCACTCGGAGGTCACGTGCGGGGAGTGCCATGTCGAGCCCGGCGTGTCCGGCTGGATCAAGGCCAAGGTGAACGGCACCCGCCAGCTCATCGAGATCGTCGCGGGGACCTTCCCGGAGCCGATCCCGCCACCCGAGCACGACAGCCTTCCGGACTCCCGGGACACGTGCCAGCGCTGTCACGACATCACGCGTATCGATCCGTCAAACCTCGTCACCCGGCTCCAGTTCACCGAGGACGAGAGGAACACCCGACAGTTCGTCGGCCTGATGGTCAGGCCGGGCAGCAGCGACGTGCTGGATGCGAGTCGCGGGGTCCACTGGCACGTGATCCGGGACGTCGAGTTCTGGACCGAGGATCCGTTCTCCCAGGAGATCGAACTGATCGCCGCGACCCAAGCGGACGGCAGCGTCCGCGAATTCATCGCCCAGGACCGCGTGCGCATCGCCGAGGACGTTCAGCCCGACGTGGACGACATCAAGGCCGAGATGCTGCAGGTTCGGATGAGCTGCTACGAATGCCACAACCGGGTCGGCCACCCGATCCCCAATCCGCGCAAGGGCCTCGATACCCTGCTCGGCGCGGGCCTCATCGATCCCAGCCTGCCGTACGTCAAGCGCGAGGGGATGCGGATCCTGTGGGCGAGCTACCCGAACGTCGAGGCGGCCGACGCCGAGGCCGACAAGCTCGCCGGCTTCTACGAGCTCTACTACCCGGACACGTACGCGACCAAGCCGTCGGCGATCAACGCGGCGATCCAGCAGATCAAGTTCCTCTACCGCCTCACGGCAACACCGGAGATGAAGGTCACGGCCCGAACCTACCCCGATTCGCTGGGTCACACCGACTACCCAGGCTGCTTCCGCTGCCACGACGGTGGGCACTTCCTGATCGCGAATGGTGCGCGGACGCAGACGACGATCCCGTCGAGCTGCGACACGTGTCACACCTTCCCCCAGATCGGCGGGGCGGTGGCCAGCCTGCCGATCGGCATCCCGCCGACCACCCACGACGACTCCGAGTACGTCTTCAGCCATCGCAACATCGCCCCGTCAGTGGACCCCGGCGGGACGTCGTGCGGTGAATGCCACGCGCGCGATTACTGCGCGAATTGCCACGAGACGGGCGCCGTGACCGTCCAGCACGACCAGATGCTCATCGGCCATGCCAAGTCGATCCAGGATTCGCCGACCGGCGCCGAGGCCTGCAGCTACTGCCACCAGCCCGTGTACTGCTCGCGCTGCCACAACGAACCCGTCCTTCCCGGGAGCGCCCCGTGGACGGCGTCCGACCCGAACGCGATCCCGAGCGGCCCGCCAGGGCTGCAGTGGCCGCTCCTGGCCTCCATCCACAAGCCCACCACGTCCCAGTGACCATCAAGAAGGGAGCCCACCCCATGCCGCCGATCGCTCGGCCCGGATCCGCAACCCGACGGATCGCCCTGGCGCCCATCCCGTTCCTCCTGATCCTCGTCCTCGGCGGTGCGATGGCCGGGTGCTCAGGCGATCACTCGGGAGCCGCGTCCGGCGACGCCGTGGCAACCCATGCGACGATGTCGCCTGAGCAGGGCACCGGCGACATGGTCGCCGCGCCCGGGGACGGCCTCCCGACGCCCGAGCAGATCAACGCGATGTGGGCGGCCCGTCCGTCCTTCGTGTCGGGGGCATCGGAGCGAACCCAGGCGGGATATGCCTTCGCCATCTCACGGCCGGACATCGTCCAGTGGCTGCCGTGCTACTGCGGCTGCGGCGCGATGGGCCACATGAGCAACCTGGACTGCTTCGTCAAGCCGACGGAGGGTGCCGCGGTGGTGTTCGAGGAGCACGGCTCCTACTGCGACATCTGCGTGGACACGGCGCTCATGGCCCAGGACATGCTGGCCAAGGGCAGCACCCTGATCCAGATGCGGGCCGCCGTGGACGCGGCGTTCGGCGGACTCGCTCCAGGAACGCCCACGGGGCTCCCTCCGGCCTGATCGCACGGACGACGGGCCGGACGTCCCCGGGCCAGCGCGTCGCTCTCGCGAGCCTCAGGTGACCTGCATTTCGAATAAGCCCCAGGTAAGCACCCGCCCCTAGGGTCATCACGACGTCTCGCCGCGTCGGAAGTGCCCCCTACGTGGCGAGACGTCGTGGTGCTCAACCTCCGACGGCCACGGCCCGCCCGCCGCGGAGCTCGACGTGGATCACAC
>JAOUEG010000449.1 GCA_029858845.1 Chloroflexota bacterium
ACCCCGACCGATCGCCGACCCAAGGAGGAACCGATGCCCGCTGATCCGCTCGACAAGCAACTCGTGGAGGCCGTCCTGGCGCGCCCGCGGCGCGCCAAGGCCGACCTGGAGGAGGCCAAGCTCGCCGGATTGCGCCCGTCCCGTGGGGTAGCCGTCGCCGACGACGATGACGACGACGACTCCGATGACGACGACCTGGAGCTGGATGCCGACACCGTCGCCGCGAGCGGCAGCCACGTGATCGTGGAGGTCGTGGCGGAGGACGATGCGACCGGCCCGAGTGGCAAGCGATTGCCGACCGAGGGCCCGGCCAAGCTGGACCCCAAGGAGGTCGAGGAGCCCACTCCGGAAGATCTCGAGGCGATCAGTGCCGACATGATCGGCATCGACGACCCGGTCCGGATGTACCTCAAGGAGATCGGCAAGGTCGCCCTGCTGACCGCCGAGGAGGAGGTCGTCCTGGCCAAAGCCATCGAGCTCGGCGAGCAGATGGTGGAGGAGCCCTGGAAGGGGATCGTGTCACTCCACGAGTGGACGCTCCACGACACGGAGCGCAAGACGCGGACGCAGAAGCCGCAGCATCGCCTGCCGTTCGGCGAAGAGGCGCATGCCATGGTGCGCGCGGCGATCACCGCAGACGGTGCCGCGGACCTCATCGTCACGACGCCGGACTTCCACCTCGTCAAGGCCGGTCGCGACGCCCAGTCCGAGGGCACCAAGGAGCTCCTCAAGGAGGCGCGCAAGCTCCTCCACACCTACAACGACTCCCTGACCGCCGACGACTTCATCACGATCCTCGACTGGTCGTTCTTCGCGGTCCACAACGGCGATCTCGACTCGCGTGACAACGTCGGGCTGCGTGCCATCTTCGACTGGGCTCGCGAGGACGTCGGCTTCCCGGCGCTCCAGCGCTGGATCGAGGGCGGCAACGATGCCGACCTGCTCAAGCGGATGGGCTTCGACCCGGAGGTCCCGCTCAACACCAAGCTGCGCGACCGCAAGGGCGTGATCGTCGAGATCGGGCGCGATGCCCGCGAGCAGCTGACCTCGGCCAACCTGCGCCTGGTCGTATCGATCGCCAAGAAGTACATCGGCCGCGGCATGTCGTTCCTGGATCTCATCCAGGAGGGCAACATCGGCCTGATCCGCGCGGTCGAGAAGTTCGACTACGAGAAAGGCTTCAAGTTCTCCACGTACGCGACGTGGTGGATCCGGCAGGCCATCACCCGTGCCATCGCGGACCAGGCCCGCACCATCCGCATCCCCGTCCACATGGTGGAGACGATCAACCGACTGATCCGCGTCTCGCGCGGCCTGCTCCAGGAGCTCGGTCGTGAGCCGACCGTGGAGGAGATCGCGGAGGCGATGTCCAAGGGCCAGGAGGTCCAGGTCACGCCGGAGAAGGTCCGCGAGATCATCAAGGTGTCGCAGGAGCCGGTCTCACTGGAGACGCCGATCGGTGAGGAGGAGGATTCCCACCTGGGTGACTTCATCGAGGACCGCGGTGCCCTTGCACCGGCGGAGGCGGCCTCGCATCAGCTCCTCAAGGAGCAGGTCGAGGCCGTGCTGGACTCCTTGACCGGCCGTGAGCGGCGCGTCCTCCAGCTCCGCTTCGGCCTCGAGGACGGGCGAGCCCGGACCCTGGAAGAGGTGGGCAAGGAGTTCAACGTGACCCGCGAGCGCATCCGCCAGATCGAGGCCAAGGCGCTGCGCAAGCTGCGCCATCCGTCCCGCAGCCGCAAGCTCAAGGACTACCTCGAGTAGAGGTATCCACGCCGGGATCGCCCGAAGCGCGGCCGTTGAGTCGGCCACCTTCGAGACCGATGGCACTTGGCGAGCGGCCAGCCGAGGCGCGACGCTGGCCACCTGAAGTGGAACGTGCGTGCGCACGTTCCATGCCGACGGTCGCCGGTATCGCGTAGCGCGACCGCGAGACCGGCCGCCGCGTGGCGTCCCAGGAGGGTCGCCGTGTGTCACCTGAGGTTATTGCTCATCGGGGCGATGATGGTCGCAGCGGTCGCCTGCGGCACAGGCGGTGTCACGGGGTCGCCGACCCTCACTCAGGGGCCCGCCGATGACGCCTCGTTCGAGCTCGTCGTCGAACCAGGCCAGTTCGCCCTCGTGGCACCCGGACAGCTCTGCGTCGCCATCGTGTCGGTGACCGGAGGGGACGGGCCCGTCGTCCTGCGCACCTCGGTCAGCG
>JAOUEG010000450.1 GCA_029858845.1 Chloroflexota bacterium
GTTCGTGGGATGTTGTTGGTTGAAGTCACCGCACAGGACCACTTCGCAAAGCACCTGACCGCCCTGCACCCGCCTTCGATCGGGGGCTCGGGCAGTGTCGAGGGGGACGATGGTCAGGGTCGCTCGAGTATCGTCGGATGCCGATACTCGCGGGAGATGTCATTCCGGCGCTCGCCGGTTCGGAAAGAGTCTTCCGGGGGATGGAGTAGGTTGATGATGTTCACACGCCTTCGCTCGACGTCGATCGCCGGATTCGGCGCACTCATGCTGGTCCTGGCCCTGACCGGCGCCGCGTACGGGGCGTCGGTCCTGACGTCAGCCGGAGAGGCGTCCGCGACCCCCCTGGCGGCACCGCTCATCTCCGAGACCGTCGGGACCTTCGAAGATGTCGACGGCGACGGCGTCGATGACGACTGCCAGTCCGACGTCGTTCCGGATCCCGAGGCCGCGGCAGCCGCTGAGGCAGCGGTGGACCTCGACGGCGACGGCGACATCTCCGTGTCCGAGGCCGCTCAGAGCAGCCGAACGGGGGGCAAGAACTGCAATCACGGCGGCTACGTCAGTGGCGTCGCCCACGACACCTGCGAGCTGATCGGGGAAGCGCCCGAGCCCGTCTCCAAGGGCGAGTCCGACGAAGAGGAGACGCTGGTCGGCCTCTCGGAACCCAGCTCCGGCACCGGCGATCCCTGCGACGACGCGGCGGCTGAGGCGCTCGCGACCGAATGTGTCGAGACTCCGGCCCCGGTCTTCGATCCCGAGATCTTCAACGGGCCCGGCGCCTTCGGAGCGTATGTCTCCACGGTGGCCCAGTCTGCTGCCGTCGGCGGCAAGAACTGCAACCACGGCGGCGCGGTCAGCGATGCGGTCAAGGAGGCCAAGGCTGCGGCCAAGGCCGAGCGGGACGCTGCCAAGGCTGCCGCCAAGGCTGACCGCGAGGCCCAGAAGGCCCAGCGCAAGGCCGATCGGGAGGCCCTCAAGGCGGAACGGTCCGCCGGCAAGGCTCACTGAACCTGCCTCGAGTTCGGCGGGAGCGCCCGCGCGCAGACCGCCGGTAGCGCGAGCAGCGCCGGCGACCGGGATCCACCGGTCGCCGGCCCCAGGATCGCGGTTGACCCGTGAGTGCCCCGGCCGTAGGCTACGCAGCAGACGATCCAGCGCCGCTGACAACGGCGCTTCCGAGCGTAGATCCGGGTCGATCGCGGCCCATCGAGGTTCCCGCTGTCGCAGGGTGCGAGGTGGGACCGGACCCGGCCCTGAGGGGAGTCGGATCCGTCCTCGTCGCGATCGTGCCTTCGCACACGTGACGCGTCCGGCCGCATGACCCGGTCCGGATGGGAGGACGAACGACATGGACACACCAGTCGTGGTGGTGGTGGCCCTCGTGGCCGCCGCCGGCGGAGCCCTACTCGGCTTCCTGATCCGGGGCATCTGGGCCTCACAGACCATCAAGAGCGCGCAGGCGGAGGCGCGCCAGATCGAGGCCGAGGCGCGCGCCCGGCAGAAGGAACTGATCCTCGAAGCCAAGGACGAGAAGCTGCGGCTTGGCCGTGAGGCCGAGGACGAGGCGCGAGCGCGCCGCAGCGAACTGAGCGCCCAGGAACGACGGCTCGTCCAGCGCGACGAGCAGCTGGACCAGCGGACGGAGATGCTGGAGCAGCGCGACCGCAACCTGCTCGAGCGGGAACGCGAACTGGACAGGACCAAGGACGAACTCGCCAAGGCGGCACAGGAGCAGGTCGCCGCCCTGGAGCGCGTTTCGGGCATGAGCGCCGATGACGCCAAAGCCGTCCTCCTCGATGCCGTCCGTGCCGAGGCCGAGCACGATGCGGTCAAGCTCGCACGAGCGATCGAGCGATCGGCCCGAGAGGAGGCCCAGGACAAGGCTCGTGACATCGTCGTCACGGCGATGCAGCGCGTCGCGGCAGATCACACCGCCGAACACACCGTCAGCGTGGTCCATCTCCCCAGCGACGAGATGAAGGGCCGGATCATCGGCCGCGAGGGTCGCAACATCCGCGCCCTGGAGCAGGCCACGGGGATCGACCTGATCATCGACGACACGCCGGAAACGGTCGTCCTGTCCGGGTTCGACCCGGTCCGCCGCGAGGTCGCCCGCCTCTCGCTGACCAAGCTCATCGCGGATGGACGGATCCATCCCGGGCGAATCGAGGAGGTCGTCGCCAAGGCGCGAGCCGAAGTCGA
>JAOUEG010000451.1 GCA_029858845.1 Chloroflexota bacterium
GCTCGCCCAGGGTCTGCCCCCATTCGCTGCAGCCCGGCTCGGGGTCTACCTTCATGGCGCGGCCGGCGAGGCCGTGCGCGAGCGGCTGGGAGACGCCGGGCTTCTGGCGTCCGATCTGCCGGATGCCCTGGCGCTTGCCCGCAAGCGCCTGACCCTGCTCGCGGAGCGTCGCCGGCCCGGCAAGCGACTCGGGTTCGGCGCCCGTGAATCGGATCGCCCATCCCGGCCTCACCGCGGGGATCCGGGCGACGAGCCAGCCGACGAACCGCCCCTCGGGTGACCTGCCGGCAGCCTGTCGCCAGGGCGCAACACGATCCGCCCGGGAGGCGCGACGCACGTGGCCCCGCATCGGCGCTGGGTGTACCATGCGGCCTCCGAACCGGTCGACGTGTGGTCCCTGACCGAGCGGCGAGGGTGACTTGGCACGCATCGAACTCTGGAACGGCGACATCTGCGACCTCGAGGTCGACGCGATCGTCAATCCCGCCAATCTGTCCCTGTGGATGTCCACAGGGGTCGGCGGCGCATTGAAGCGCGCCGGTGGGGATGCGATCGAGTTCGCCGCGGTCCGGCAGGCCCCGGTCCCGCTGGGCGGCGCGATCGTCACGACGGCAGGAAGCCTGGCTGCCGGCGCGGTCATCCATGCCGTCTCCCTGGATCGCGACCGGCGCACCAGCGGTCCGGCGATCGAGGCGGCCGTGCGAAGCGCGATGGCCCGGGCGCGCGAGATCGGCGCGCGCAGCATCGCGATCCCGGCTCTGGGGACGGGCGTCGGCGGCTTCCCGCTCGACGAGGCGGCCCGGATCACGGTCGACACCGTCAGGGACGAGCTGACCCGCTCACCGGACCTCGAGGTCGTCACGTTCGCCCTGCGTGGCGCGGCCCCCTACGAGGCGTTCGGGGCCGCCCTGGACCGTCCTGTCGCACATCCCGGGGCCACGTCGGCGGGCACGACATCGTGAGCGGGACGTACGAGTCGACCGAGGAGCAGCGGGACGACCTCGTCGAGGAGGTCGCGCGCGAGATCCAGCTCTACGGTTTGACGTCCTCGGCCGTCTGCTTTCTCGAGGCGAGCCGGCCGTACCGAGCTCTCGGTGCGGACGCGATGCTGTTCTTCGACCCGATCCTGCGCGGGGTCTTCGGTGGCGAGAACGCCTCGGCGAGCGAGATCCTGGCCGATGAGACCGGCATCGAACTGCTCATCGCGCGGCTCGAGGAACTCGAAGAAGAGATCGCCTGGAACGCCTGACGTCAGACGCGCGGCCTCGCGGCCGCTAGCATTGCCGCGGTGACCTCCGAGCCGCGCGCCTTCCTCGCCATCGACCACGGATCGGCTACCTCGTCCGCCACGCTCATCGGGCGGGTGGGTGCGGCGTGGCGCCTGATCGGGACCCTGGCGGTCCCGGCGGCCGCTGAACCGGAAGCGGCGATCGACCTCCTCGGCCGGCGCGTCCACGCAGCCGATCGGACGCTGGCGGAACGCCTCGGGCTAGGGTCCGGTGGCCGCCGGATCGATGGGCTGCCGCGCCTCGAAGTGCGCAGTCGCCCTCCGGGGCGCCTCGTCGTCGTCGCCGGCTCGGAGCGGACGCTGGCCGGGCTCATGGCGGCGGCCGGACGGGGGGGATGGCTCGCGACCGGCGCGAGCATGGAGACGGCCGATCCAATGGCCATGTCGCGACTCCTGCTCGCCACCGACGTGGCCGGGATCCTGGCCGGCTCGTCTGACCCACCGAGGCCGGATGAGCGTGGCACGATCCGCGAGCTGGCCGCCCTCGTCGCCGCTGTCGCCGAACGACGGCCGGGATTGCCGATCGTCCTGGCAGGGGCCATGGCCGAGGGCCTCGCCGCGTTCGGCGACGTCGCCGACCGGCCCGGTGAGATCGTGCTCGGTCCGCCGCCGGCGCCCGGTCCGGCTTCGTCGGTCGGCGGGCCGCTCGCCGACCTGCTCCTCGAACTCGCGCTTCCGGTGGACGACCCGCGCCGAACCGTCGGCGCGGCGACCCAGGCCATCGCCGACGTCCTGGACCGACGCGTCGAGGCCATCGCCCTCGGTCACGACGCCGGCGTGCGCGCCTGGGCCACGCCGTCGGCGGGCGGGCAGGAGGGTGTTCCGCGAGTCGCGGTCGTCGCCGACGCGGCTGTGGCGCCCAACGACCCGGACGACGCCGCCGTGGACGGGGTCCTCGTGTGGTCCACGGTG
>JAOUEG010000452.1 GCA_029858845.1 Chloroflexota bacterium
TGCTCCTCCACCGCAAGCAGATCGACGAACTGCTCGGCAGGACCAAGTCGAAGGGTCAGACCATCGTTCCACTGCGCCTCTATCTCAGTCGCGGCAAGGCCAAGCTCGAACTCGGCCTCGCCCGCGGCAAGCAGCTCCATGATCGGCGGCGCGACATCGCCGACCGCGACGCCAAGCGGGACATCGCCCGACAGCTCGCCGACAGCCAGCGTGGTCGCTAGGAGGTGCCGGATCCGGGCTTCGCGTGGGCGCGGAGGACCCCGATCTAGCGTAGGAGGTAGCGTCGGCTGAGGGGCACCTCGAGGACCGGGTCGACGGCCAGCAGACGACCCTCCACGGTGACGCGGCCGTCCCGGACGTCCACCTCGATGGCGCACGTCGCCCGGTTCCGGACGAGGTTCTCGCGCGTCAATCCCCGCGTCCCGTGGACGGCCAGGAGCGCTCGCCCGTGAGCGGCCAAGGCGGGCGACGCCGCGACCGCCCCCGAAACGAAGGTCGCCGACAGGGTCGCGGCCGCCCGGTCCAGGCCGCCCCAGTGCGGTCGATAGCGTGTCGGCTCGGCCCCCTCGACGGTCGCGTTGCCGTCCCCGAGCGGACCCCAGGCCGGCACACCCGACTTGAAGACCAGGCTGGGCTTGACTCCGAAGTAGGCGGGCTCCCAGAGGACGATATCGGCGAGACGACCCGGCTGGAGCGATCCGACGTGATCGGCGATCCCGTGGGTGACGGCCGGCTCGATCGTGACCTTGGCGAGGTAGCGCAGGATCCGTTCGGTCGCATCATGGGGATCATCGCCGGCCGATCCCTCCCACGCTCCCATGACGTGGGCCATCTGGAACGTCCGCCGGACCGTCTCCATCATCCGGCCCATCCCCTGCGAGTCGGAGTTGACGATGGCGATGGCGCCCATCTCATGGAGCGGCCCCTCAGCCGCCATCGTTGCCTCGTGGACCCGCTCCTGGACGAGCGTCATGTCATGGGCGACGTGGAAGGACGCACCGTGGTTCAGGACGATCATGGGGACCTGCTCGGCCGCCGCGTTGACGCCGTACGGCAGGGTCGGCGTGGTCGATGAGCAGATGATGTTGGACTCGCGGACGAGGCCTATGGCATCCGGGACGTGACCGCCTCCGCTGCCTTCGACGTGATAGGCATGGACCGTACGGCCGTCGATGGCAGCCACGGTGTCCTCCAGCTCGGCGCTCTCGTGCAGGCCGTCCGTGTGCAGGGCGACCGCGACGTCGTGCGCCTCGGCGAACCGGAGTGTCTGATCGATCAGCTCGGGGTGGGCTCCGTAGTCCTCATGGATCTTGAAGCCGCAGGCTCCGGCCTCCAACAGCGCCGACAGGGCGCCGTCGTCCTCGGCCCGGGCGCAGGCCTGGAGGCCCACGTTGACGGGCCAGTCCGCGGTCGCGGCAAGGATCCGTGCCATCGCCCAGGGCGGTTCCTCGAAGCCCGCCGTGATCAGCGTCGTCACGCCACCCGACAGGGCCGCCGGCAGCAGTTCGGGCGTGATCAGGTGGACATGGCTGTCGACGGCGCCAGGGGTCGCGATGAGTCCATAGCCCATGAACGGCTGCGTGTGGGGCCCGATGGGCAGGTCGATGCCGTCCGTGATCTGGTCGCTCCCGGCACGACCGATGCCCACGATCCGCCCGTCCTTGATGCCGATGTCCGCCTTCACGGCCCCCAGCACCGGGTCGAGGACGAGGACGCCCGCGATGGCGGCGTCGAGCTCCGAAGCAGACGGGCGACCCTGCGCCGCTCGCGGCCGGAGCGTCTTCGCGTAACCCCAGATCGGCTCGTCCCCCGCCGCCTGGCGATCGTCGCCGACCCGGACCCACAGGTCCGTGTCCCCCAGGCGGACGCGGTCGCCGGTAGAGGGTCCGTAGCGCGCCAGCCGCTCCTCCGGGGACAGTTGCGTCATCCGCCCGCCTCGCCGCCCTGTCCGCCGAACCGAACCAGGGCGACAGTCCGCGACTCTCCGGGTGCCCACCGCTC
Source organism: Chloroflexota bacterium (assembly GCA_029858845.1). Lineage (GTDB taxonomy): Bacteria > Chloroflexota > Limnocylindria > Limnocylindrales > CSP1-4 > SPCO01. The sequence continues at coordinate 2,002 of JAOUEG010000452.1, forward strand.
GGTCGATCCGGCCGGGAGGTCCAGCCGGAAGCCGACTGCGGCCGCCCGGTCGAAGGCGAGGCGGCGGTTGACTCGATCAAATGGGTAGTGGGATGAAACTCGGACCGACCGAGCAGAGGTGTTCGTCACGACCATCTCCAGGGTCTCCCGGGAAGAGGCCTCGGCCGGCGGCATCGCCTCGCGCCGGATGCTGCCC
>JAOUEG010000453.1 GCA_029858845.1 Chloroflexota bacterium
GAGACACCTCGGCGATGGACTCCCAGGAGGTCGGACGGGCCATGCCTCCGTCTTCGCCGAGCAGGTCCCAGCCGCCCGCTCGGCGGATCTGCTCCGGTACCCAGTGCCCGGCCGCGAACGGTGGCTTCAGCCACTGGAGCCCGACGACCCTCGGTGGCCGATGTCCCGCCTGCCGTCGTTCCTGGACCCTCGTCTCGACGGCGCCGAGACGTGCACGGAGCGAGGCGACGACATCCATCGCCGCCTCCTCTGCCTCGGTCATCGCCCCGATCGTAGAGATCGCATTGAGGATGCCCTCGATGGACGTCGGCTCCAGCGAGAGGACCGTCGCATCGTCGCCGATCTTGCGACCGAGGGCACGGACCTGCTCATCCTCGACGGCGCAGATCCGACAGGACTCGTGGGCCAGGATCAGGTCCGGCTCGCTGGCGGCCACGGCCTCGATGTCGATGGAGCGGAGCGACTGCCCGCCATGCACGAGGTCCATGACGTGACGCTGCGTCCCGCCCGAGAACGTGGGGATGGCGGTCGCCGGGCCGGGCGCGGGACCGGTCGTGACCACCGGCTTGCCGACGACGTACGGCGGCCAGTCACACGCATGGGTGACGGCGACGAGCTCATGCTCGAGGCCGATCGCGCAGACGATCTCCGTCGCGGCCGGGGACAGGGAAACGATGCGCATCGTGGGCGGGGTCGGGCTCGATCAGCCTGACCGACCCGGCGCCCGCGGGTCGGTGGGCCCTAGGCCGGCTTGATCGCGTCGACGGAAGCGCGTGCGGCAGCCTTGTCCGTGAACCACGTGGCGTCCACGGCCGTGTACTGGGCCCACTCGGCCGGCACCGACTCCTCGGGGAAGATGGCGTTGACCGGGCATTCCGGCTCGCAGGCGCCGCAATCGATGCACTCGTTCGGATCGATGTAGAGCTTGCGATCGACCCCTTCCTCGAAATGGATGCAATCGACCGGGCACACGGACACACATGACTGGTCGATCACGTCCACGCACGGCTCGGCGATCACGTAGGTCATTCGACATCCTCCTGGAGGGGTGGGCGGCGTCTTGGTGCGAACGTCACAGGCGCGTCGAGGCGCGAACCAGAGCGTACCACCGGGGCCCGTCGCAGCGTGCCGCTCGGACGCTCGGGCAGGGCAGCTCGTCAGGCCGGCGGGGCCGAGGGACCATCCGTTCCGGCGACCCACCGCACCGGGATCTGCATCCCCTTTGCCCAGTGGCCGGGGATGTGGCAACCCACGATCAAGGGGGCGCTCGTGTCCGGCACGGTCCACGTGACGTCGACCCGCTCGCCGGAGCGCACGACGACGCGCAGGCCCGCAACGTCCGGCGGGACACTTACCGCCGGCGTCGGGCCGGGCGGCGCGCCGACGGTGGCCGCCTCGGCGACTTCCCAGGCATCCTGGACCGCCATGTCGCCGATGATCGCCTCGTGGATCTCCAGCCCGCCGTTGATGACGTGCAGCAGGATCACCTCGCCGGGGATCAGATCCATCACGTCGGGGACGAACGAGTAGTCCTTGGCGATGAGGTTGACCTCCCGCGGCGCAGCGGCCGTGCCGGGCATGATCGGTGGTGTCGCGGTGGGTTGCGCGGACTGACAGGCCCCGAGTGTCAGGGCGGCGGCGAGCCAGCCCGCCGCGAGCCGGCCAGCGGCGAGCCGACCCGAGCCACGCACGATCCTGGCCGCTATCCCGGTGGCGCCCCAGGGTCGGTTCCTCCCGTCCACGCGGGGAAGTCTAGGGCGCCACACGACTCTAGGGCGCCATACGACTCCATGGGCGCGACTCGATGGACGCGACGAACGGGACGTGGCCATTCCCGCCTTGACACGCCCAGCCTCGTGGCTGCATCGTTCGGCCGACCCGTGAGCCGGGCGCAGCTGCCCCAGCAACCAAGAGGACGATTGGCGACTTCGCTCGACTCCCACGATCAGCCGAAAGGTCCCGCGTCGAACCCCGGCAATCCGAGCCTGCGTCATGGCGGGCCGACGGACATCGCCGTCCGTCTCGAGGGCGTTCGCAAGGTCTTCGGTGACGACGCGGCCGGACGTCGGGTCGCCAGGCTCATCGACAGCGGCGGCGCGGCACCGATCGTTGCCGTCGATTCGGTCGACCTCGAGGTCCGCGACGGCGAGTTCTTCTCGATGCTAGGTCCCTCCGGATCCGGCAAG
>JAOUEG010000454.1 GCA_029858845.1 Chloroflexota bacterium
CGCCGCCGCCACCGTACAACTTCGACCGACTACCCGAGATCCGTTCGGAGCGTCCACTGTTCGATGCCCGTCATGGCCAGCAGGCCGACCACTAGGAGCCGTTGACGATGGCATCTGACACGCACGCCCTGGCCACGGTGGAGCACAGCCCCGTGGGGAGTCTCGCCCACGACACGCGTGGCGGGATCAGCAATCCCGTCCTCGGGATGCTCCTGTTCATCACCTCCGAGGTCATGTTCTTCGCCGGCCTGTTCGCGGCGTACTTCAACGTTCGCGCAGCCGCCCCACAGTGGCCGCCGGTCAATCCCGAGACCGGCGAGGCGTTCCACCTCGCGATCCTCCCGCTGGTCGGGCCGGCAACGGTGATCCTGATCCTGTCCTCGTTCACCTGCCAGATGGCGGTCTGGGCGATCCGGCGCGATGACCGCGTGGGGTTCATCCGGGCCATCGCCGTGACGTTCACGATCGGCGTCGTATTCCTGCTCATGCAGGCCGCCGACTACATCCTGCTCGCCGAGGAGGGCATCACCCTCTCGGCCGGGACGTTCGGGACGACGTACTTCACCCTGACCGGCTTCCACGGGGCCCACGTCTTCGGTGGGGCGATCATGCTGGGCGTGGTGCTCTACCGCGGCATGGCGGGCCAGTTCTCGGCTCGCCACCACGATGCCGTCGAAGCGGCGTCGCTCTACTGGCACTTCGTCGATGTCGTCTGGATCCTGCTGTTCTCCCTGCTCTACCTGCTCCCCGGCAAGTAGGAGACCTGATGCACCCACTCCGGCACCCGCGCAACTCGGCGCTCATCGGGCTGCTCTTCATCGCGATCGGCCTGGCGTTCTGGGTCATCCCAACGGTGGGCGGCTGGCACGTGGATTACGCCGGCGTGACGATGCTCCTGGCACTCGGCGTGGCGATGGCCATCATGGCCTACGTCCTCATCGCCGGATCTCCCAACGACTGAGCTGACCGCTCGATGATCGAGGAACTCTGGAACGGGATCCTGGAGCTGACGGCACAGTTCGTCATCCCGGACTGGGGCGCGGTCATCGCGCTGCTGCCGATCCTCGTCCTCGCACCGATCGCGGCGATCCTGATCTGGCTGTTCGTGCGCCTCTGGCGGGCGGCGCCGGCGCAACGCGGCAAGGGCCGGATCGAGCCGCGAACCCCGGCCGGGATCCACATGCCCGGGCCATCCTTCGCCCCGATCCTGGCATCGATCGGCGCGTTCATGCTCTTCCTCGGTCTGGTCTTCGGCGGCCTCGTCCTGGTGGTCGGCGCGATCGCCATGGCGGTCACCCTGTTGTACTGGCTCAGCGAGGCCGTCCGGGTCTACGACCGTGACCTGGGCGCCACCGCCCCGCCCCTGCCCGAGGTGGTCCACGATGGCCCTCCCGAAGGCGTGCACATGCCGGGCCCGTCATTCCGCCCGTTCCTCGGAGCCCTGGGGGCGACGATGCTCATGCTGGGTCTCGTGTTCGGCGAATGGCTGCTGGCCGCCGGGATCATCGCCCTGATCGCGACCCTCATCGGGTGGCTGGTGGATGCCCGGAAGGAGTACGTCAAGACGGTCGAGGCGGACGCGACCGGACACCTGGACAACATCCCGCCGCCACGCACACCGCGACTCCTGCTGACCGGCCTCGGCGTCCTGCTGGTCGGAGCCATCGTGGTCCAGGCGGGCTGGCTCCCGCCACGTGACGCGGACGGCGGCACCGGTCCGACGCCATCCGGGGAGCCGGGCGCGACCGCGGGACCGGGCGCGTCCGAAGCGCCGCCGGCGGGCCCCGAGGCGGATATCGTCCTGACCGCGTTCAACATCGAGTTCGATACGGCCGCGATCTCCGGCCCCGCCGATACGCCATTCACGATCGCGCTCATCAACAACGACCCGGCGACGCCCCACAACGTCGAGCTGCTCGACGCTTCCGGGACGAGTGTCTGGAAGGGCGAGATCTTCAACGGCGTCGAGACTCGCGTCTACGACGTCCCGGCCCTCCCCGCCGGGACCTACACCTTCCTGTGCACCGTCCATCCGTCCATGACGGGAACGGCGACGCTCGGATAGCGCATCCGCGCGAGGCTCCATCACGCAACGTCTGCCACTGATCCTTGCCCTGGCCCTCGCGGCGATCGTCGTCGCGGCGGCCTGGTGGTTCGTCAACTCCGGCGACGGTG
>JAOUEG010000455.1 GCA_029858845.1 Chloroflexota bacterium
TCGCTGCATCCTGTTCGATCGCGGCGGGCGGATCGCCGCCAGCCACCAGCTGGAGCACCGCCAGATCACGCCCCGCCCGGGATGGGTGGAGCACGATCCCGACGAGATCATCGAGCGCGTCCGGACTTGCGTCCGCATCGCCCTGCGCGAAGCCGGGACGGACGCTCGCGCGCTCGCCGGAATCGGGATCAGCAATCAGCGCGAGACGGTCGTCGTCTGGGATCGCCGGACCGGGCAGCCCGTCTACCCGGCCATCGTGTGGCAGGACACCCGGACCGCCGACGCCGGAGCGCGGCTGGCGGCCGCCGATCCCGAGGGGCGCGGCATCGACCGATATCGGGCACGGACCGGCCTGCCGATCTCGACCTACTCAAGCGCCCTGAAACTGCAGTGGATCCTGGAGCAGATGAGCGCCGAGCAGCGCGCCGCCGCGGACCGGGGACAGCTGCTCCTCGGCACGATCGACACCTACCTCATCTGGCACCTGACCGGCGGCGGGGACCACGGAGCGCACGTCACCGACGTCACGAACGCGTCCCGGACGATGCTGATGGACCTCGACACCCTCACCTGGGACGACGGCATCCTCGGCGAGCTCGGGATCCCCCGGGCGATGCTCCCCGAGATCCGCGGCTCGTCCGAGGTCTACGGCACCGGTGGCTTCGACCTCGAGGGCGTGCCGATCGCGGGTGCCCTGGGCGACCAGCAGGCCGCGCTCTTCGGGCAGGCCTGTTTCGAGGCCGGCCAGGCGAAGTGCACCTACGGTACGGGCGTGTTCATGCTCATGCACACGGGCACGATCCCGATCCATTCGCGCCACGGCCTGATCACGACCGTCGCCGCCCGCCTCGGCGGTCCGGACGTGCCCGCGACCTACGCGCTCGAGGGTTCGGTCGCCGTTGCCGGCTCCCTGGTCCAGTGGCTGCGCGACCAGCTGGGCATCATCGACGACGCCGCCGAGATCGAGCCGCTCGCCCGGTCCGTGCCGGATTCGGGTGATGTCGTGGTCGTTCCAGCGTTCTCCGGCCTGTTCGCCCCGCACTGGCGCCCGGACGCCCGGGGTGTGATCGCGGGCCTGACGCGCTACGCGACCAGGGCCCACATCGCCCGGGCGGCCCTCGAGGCGACGGCCTACCAGGTCCTGGACCTCGAGGAGGCCATGGCCGCCGACCTCGGATCGCCGCTCCCCGGCGAGCTGCGCGTGGACGGCGGGATGATCCGCAACGATCTGCTGATGCAGTTCCAGGCGGACATCCTTGACCGGCCGGTCGTGGCACCGCCGCTTGCCGAGACTTCCGCGCTGGGCGCGGCCTACGCCGCGGGCCTCGCCACGGGGTTCTGGCGCGACCTGGACGAGCTGCGCTCCATGGATCGAGCGGCGCACCGCTGGGAACCGGCGATGGGGGCCGCCGATCGCCGGGCGGGCATCGATCGCTGGCACAAGGGCGTGGAGCGGACGCTCGGCTGGGTGGATCCGGCCTGACCGGCGCCAGCCCTGCGCGCCAGCCCCGCGCGGCAGCCCTGCGCGACGGGCGACTCGGCCCCCGACTAGGGTCAGTCCGGCCCTACGCGGCGCGGGCCCGGGGGAGGGACCGTAGTGCCTTCACACAGGCACACACCGGAGGATCATCACCATGGTGGCGGCCAACCAGGCGATCGACGACTTCCTCGGCCAGAAGCGCATCGCCGTCACCGGCGTCTCGCGCACTCCCGCGAGCCACGGCGGGAACATCGTCTACAAGCGACTACGCGATCGCGGCTACGAGGTGTTCGCCGTGAACCCCAACGCCGAGACGGTGGAGGGCGACCCGTCCTACCACGACCTCCGGTCGATCCCCGGCGGCGTGGACGCGGTCGTGATCGCGACGGCGCCCGATGCGGCCGAGGCGACCGCACGTGAGTGCAAGGAGCTCGGCATCACGCGCGTCTGGATGCACCAGTCGTTCGGTGGCGGGAGCGTCTCGCCCGAGGCCCACGAGTTCTGCCGGGCCAACGGCATCGCCAGCATCGCCGGCGGCTGTCCGCTGATGTACGGGCCCACGTCGGACGGCGGGCACAAGTTCATGCGCTGGATGCTCGGCCTGATGGGGCGGCTCCCCAAGGAGGCCTGAACGTCGGCCCGGCACTCCCCGGGCTGCGGCCGGGTCTCGCGGTCGCTCGTGCGGCGAGA
>JAOUEG010000456.1 GCA_029858845.1 Chloroflexota bacterium
GACCGCAGACGTCTTTGCCTCGCCGGCCACCGGAGGCGAATCATTCGGGATCGTCCTGCTCGAGGCGATGGCCGCCGGTGCCGCGATCGTGTGTTCGGACATCCACGGATACAAGGGCGTGGTCCGGCGCGGTCGGGAGGGCCTCCTGGTACCGCCCCGGGCACCAAAGGATCTGGCCGTGGCCATCGATCGCCTCCTGCGCGACCCCGCGCTGCGCGACCAGATGAGTGCCGCGGGTCGGGCACGGGCCGAGGAGTTCAGCTGGCCCCGCGTGACGGAGAAGGTCGAGGAGTACTACGGGTTCGTGATCCGACGACTCGCGGCCGCCGGGAACCTTCCGCCCGGCTTCGCGGCCGAGATCCCTCAGGCGCCGGCATCCGGTCGGGCAAAGCCGTCGTTGGGCGCGGGCGCCGGGCCGGCGGTCGTGCCGGACTCGGCCAACGCCAGCCGCCAGACGGACGCCGAGTAGGCGACCACGAGGCAGGTGACGCCGATCGCGATCGTGAGGATCGCCAGGGTCGGCGAGATGAGCGGTGTCGCGACGTTCCGGTCGGCGGTGCTCACCGGGAACTGGAAGGCGTACAGGTAGGTCGGCAGCAGGCCCTGGTAGGCGTTGGCCACCACCGATGGCAGCGGAAGCGCGGCGATATTGGGGTAGACGACGGCAAACCAGGCGACGATCGCCAGCATGAGGCCGCCCACGTAACGACGGGCATCGCGGGCGGCGATGACCTGGGCGGCGATATAGGCGAGCGGCAGACCGACCACGACCGCGATCGGCTCGACGGGGACGCTCGTCAGCGTCACGATCGGCGTGTCGGGTAGCAGCGCCACGACGAGGAAGCCGATCGCGACCCCGATCGCCGCGACGAAGATGCCCCTGAACGAGGCGGCGGTCGCAACCGTGTCGCGCTCAGCCTCGCGTTGCAGCGCCCGAACACTGCGACCGAGGACGACCGCCCCGACGGCCACCATGACGACCAGCGCCGCGGTCCGGACAGTCAAGACGAAGTCCGGGATGACGGCCGGACAGGCCGCCGATCCAGGGTTCACCGACTCGACGCCCACGAACGCGCACAGCGGTCGTGACAGGACCCACATGACAGCAGGGCCGACGATCGCCAGCGCGCCCGCGATCCTGGCGGCCGCCCAGGTGTGACGCGAGGCACCGTGCCAGAGTTCGGCGATGAAATAGCCCAGTGCCATGACCACGAACGGCAATGCGGTGTAGTAGTGATACTGGAACGCGGCCCGGTCGATGCGCGCCCAGGGGATCCACTGCGCCGCGAACCCGATCGCGATGAGCGCGAGCGCAAGGCTGCGCCGGCGGAACGCCATCAGCGACACGAACACCATGGCTGGGACGCCGAGCCACCAGATGACGAGATTGCCGGCGTCGTAGATCGCCGCCGTCGTCCCGCCGGCGAACGAGTCCTGGTAGAACCAGACCGGCTTGAGATCGAGCGGCCAGGCCCACCAGGGCGAGGAAGCCGGGTGCGGCGCCGTAAGGCCGTTGTGGTAGCCGTACATCTGCGCCGTGAGGTCCGCCAGTGTCTGCCCCGTGTGACCGGCTGGCACGCCGGCCCAGAGCTGATGGCCGTCGATCAGGGCCCACGGGATGTACGTGATCACGTACACGCCGAGCGGGATCGCCAAGAGGCAGACGATCGCCCAGACGATGGGGAGGCCCGCGTACGCGCCCGGTCGCAGCCAACCCGACGGGGGTGGATCCGGAGCGCCCACCGCCCGTGCCGGATCACCCGGGCCGGGCGGTGTCGCGAGCGGACCGTAGCCGACGCGGCTCCCTGCCCAGTAGGCCGCGCCGACGACGAGCGAGCCGACGGCGAGGAGGATGGCGAGCTGCAGCGGCGTTACCGCAAGGGAGCCGATCTCGATCGGCGCCTCCAGACGGCCGACGGCCAGAGCCCCGAAGAACACCAGGGCCCCAGCCGCTGCCGGCGCGATCAGTCCCAACCACTGTTCCTCGTCGGTCCAGGCGATCGGGTGGACCACGGCGACCACGACGGCAAGGAGGGTCAGCGTGATCATGACGACGAGGAACGTCACGTTCCCGATGCCCTGGCCTTCCGGCACCGAGAGCGCCATGTACCCGAGGACGCTCGTGATGGCGATCAGCCCCAGGATCGCGACGACCCGACCGAGCGCGCT
>JAOUEG010000457.1 GCA_029858845.1 Chloroflexota bacterium
TGGAACCCGTAGCGACGGATCCCGTTGTGGGTCGCCCACGACTCGGGCACCGGGTAGCGGCGGTCGATATCGGGGCGAGCAGCGTGGAACGCGGTGTCGAAGCAGGCGACCTGGCGCGCCGCCGGGGCGAGGTGCCCGACGGCACGGATCACCGCAACGGCCGGAGGGACGTGCAGCGGCGCCAGCGCGGTGGCCGATTCGATGATCGCGAGTGACTCGTCGTCGACGACGACCGGCGCCGCCAGGGCCGGCCCGCCATGGACGACACGGTGGCCGATCCCGGCGAGGTCGTCGAGGACCGGCCGGTCCAGGGCATCGAGCGCGGACGTGAGGGCCAGTTCGGCGTCCTCCACGGTCACGTCCGGTCCGCCACCCCACTCGACGGTGGTGGCGGCGACCGGAGACTCGCGACCGCGGTCGATCAGACTGCCCTTGAGCGTGCTCGAGCCCGCATTCAGGACGAGGACCCTGTCACCCATGGCGTGCACGCATGGTCAGTAGCGGAGCAGGGCGGCGACGGGGCCGGCTCCGACGGGCATCTCACCCGATTCGACGGCATAGACCCGAGCACCGGCCTGAAGGGCCCTGACCGCCACGAGGTCGAGCAGGTCGCGGTCACCCGGCCGGCGTCGATCGTGGACCTCGACGTCGCCTCGGACCGCGCTCGGACGACCCCACACCTCCGTGCCGGCGGCGACGAACAGCGTGTCGATGCGACCTTCGACGGATCGGTCGACGGCCGGGCCCAGCTCGGTGACGACCAAGTCCGTGGCCGTCGCTGACCGAAGGCGATCGGCGTCGGCCTCCCGCCGGGCCGCGAGGATCGGGGCGACGATCTCCCAGGCACGGGCGTGCAGGGTACCGACCGGGACGCGATCGGGATTCCCGTCCACGCCCACGGGAAGCACGCTGGACACCTTGGTGAGCAGGCGGTATGCCGACGCGACGTAGTCAACCGCTGCGAGCACCAACGGTGCGTCGTCGTCCCCGATCAGTCGGGCGATGCCGTCGTCGACGGCCCGCAGGAACGCGATGATCTCGTCCTTCGCCCCATCCTTGGGCGATCCGTCGCCGTGGAACATGGCCGCGCGGAGCCGTCCCGCGCCTCCTGCGGCGCCGGTGTGGAACTGCAGCGAGCTGTCCTCCCAGTCATAGCCGACGACGTCGAGCAACGAGTGCGGGACGTCGCCGAGATCGAGTTCACGGATCGACTCGCGGCCGCCCTCATACAGCCTGACCCGGTGTTGGCTGAGCGCCAGCAGGTGGAACCGACCATCCCCCACCAGCGGGAGCAGCGGCTTGAGGTGAAAGGCGTCACCCACCACCAGGATCTCCTCGACGGCGAGGGGCAGTCGGAAGGCCTCCGATCCACCGTGGGCCAGGAAGAGCGCGAGGCCGTCTCCCTGGTTCGCCCAGAATTCGACATCGCCGAGCAGCGCCCGCGCGGGAGCCAGCGTCGCGTCAACCTCGGCGGATCGCGTCCCCAGTCGCTCGAGCTCGCGCGCGGCGTTCGCGATCAGGTTCTTCATCCGGAGGCGATCCTCGTCGGTCACGCCGGGGCCGACCCGGTGGGTCGGCAGATAGATCGAGATGCGGAGACCCGTGCCCTCCATGGCAAGCCGCTTGATCGTCGTAGCTGACAGCATGATCACTGTCCCCTTTCTCGCCGGGCGACGCGCCTGAGCACGTCGACCTCGCGAAGCGACGCGTTGGACCAGGGCACTTCGAGGTCCGCGTCCCGCCGGACGTCCTCGAACCAGCTGATCGGATCGGATCGGTCGGCGCTCATGATCGCCTCCTCGCCGTGGCCGGCGGCACCCGCCCTCGGCCCTCCAACGTGGCTCACTGCGGCCAGGTCCACTCCCTGATCTCCGGCACGTCCTCGCCGTGATCGCGCGTGTAGGCGCGAGCGGCGAGCCGTTGGTCCGCCATCTCCTGCCGAAGATGTGCTGCCCGCTCGATCAGGCCCGGGACGCGGTCGATGACGTCCATCACCAGGTGGAAGCGGTCCAGGTCATTGAGCATGACCATGTCGAAGGGTGTGGTCGTCGTGCCCTCCTCCTTGTAGCCGCGGACGTGCAGGTTGTCGTGATTGGTCCGCCGGTAGGTGAGCCGGTGGATCAGCCATGGATAGCCGTGATATGCGAAGACGATCGGCCGGTCCGT
>JAOUEG010000458.1 GCA_029858845.1 Chloroflexota bacterium
TCGCCGGACATGGCACGACTGAAGGTGGTGTCGTCCTGGACCTGAGCGGGATGAAGGGACTTCACATCGACGCCGAACAGCGTCTCGCCTGGGCACAGCCTGGCTTGACGGCCGGGGAGTACACCGTCGCGGCCGCCGCGCATGGCCTCGCGACACCGTTCGGCGACACGACGACCGTCGGCATCGGTGGCCTGGCGCTGGGCGGCGGCATCGGCTGGCTGGTTCGCAAACACGGTCTCACCATCGACGCGCTCGAGGCGGTCGATGTCGTCACGGCAGACGGCCGGCTCATCACTGCGAGTGCCGCGGAGCACGCAGACCTGTTCTGGGCGATCCGCGGGGGCGGTGGCAACTTCGGGGTCGTGACGCGCTTCCGGTTCCGGCTGTTCCCCGTGGACACCATCCTGGGGGGCGCACTCGTCCTGCCGGCCACCCGCCACGTCCTGCGCAGCCTGCTCCCGGTCGCCGCTGGCGCTCCCGAGGAACTCTCCACGATCGCCGTCCTTACGCCCGCACCGTCCGCTCCATTCGTGCCGCGGGAGCTGCAGGGCGTGCCGTCTGTGGTGGTCCTGTTCGTCTACGCCGGCGAGCCGGATGCGGGCCGCGCCGCCATCGCGCCGTTCCAGCAGATCGCCGAGCCGCTCGCCGAACTGGTCGCTCCCATGCCGTACCCGAGCATCTACGAGTTCACCAGGGCCGGCGAAGGCCGTGGCGCGAGTTCCTCTCGTGCCATCTTCCTCGAGTCGCTGGACGACGACACCGTCGACACGATGCTCGCGATCGGGGCGTCCCCGAGCCTGCCGGGCGCGATGACCCAGATCCGCGTCCTCGGCGGGGCGATGGCCCGGATCCCTGCGGCCGAGACCGCCTTCGCCCATCGCGGCGCGCCCGTCCTCGTGAACATCATCAGCCCCTTCCAGGACCCTGGTGAAGCTCCAGTACACGAAGCATGGGCGGCCAGGTACCTGGAAGCCCTGCGACCCGCCGGAAGCGGCGCCTACAGCGCTTTCCTCGGGGTCGAGGGCGAGGCTCGGGTCCGGGAGGCGTATCCCGACGCGACGTATCGGCGGCTGGCCGAGGTCAAGCGTCGCTACGATCCCTCCAACCTGTTCCATCTGAACCAGAACATCCGCCCGGCGCCGGACGCCTAGCGCTCCGGAGACCCGCTCACCACTGCACCCGCGCAGAACATCACCTGGATCCGCCGAACAGCGGGACCGCTCGAGCCCCCCGCACTGACCGGGGAGCCACCGCGAACCCCAGCGCATCGTGTCCGCACCGCCTAGCCTTGGCTCAACGACTCGTGGTGTGGAGGTCTGGATGGCGATGGAGGTCGGGATCGTCCTGCCGATCGGTCAGGAGGACGACATGATCGCGGCGCCGGCGTACGGCGAGGTCCGGGCAGTCGCCATCGAGGCGGAGGCGGTGGGACTCGACTCAGTCTGGGTCTACGATCACCTCCTCTTTCGCTTCGACGGCGAGACGACCGGGATCCATGAGTGCTGGACCGTCCTGTCGGCGATCGCCGAGGCGACGAGCCGCGTCCGGCTGGGCACGATCGTGATGGCCACGAGCTTCCGGAACCCGGCCCTCTTGGCGAAGATGGCGGCCACGCTGGATCACATCAGCGAAGGGCGCCTGATCCTCGGGCTGGGCTGTGGCTGGCACGACCCCGAATATGAGGCATTCGGCTACCCCACCGACCACAAGGTGGGGCGGTTCGAGGAATCGCTGGCGGTCATCCTGGGCCTGATCCGCGACGGAGGAGCCGATCTCGATGGCCGCTGGGTGCAGGCCACGGACGCCGTCCTCATCCCGCCGGCTCGACGGGACATGCCGATCCTGATCGCTGCCAAGCGACCGCGGATGCTCGAGCTCACGGCACGGTACGCGGACGCCTGGAACGCGGCATGGTTCGGTCTGCCCGACGAACGGTTGGCCAAGCTCCGGGGGGATCTCGCGGCGGCGTGCGATCGCGTCGGACGGGATCCCTCGACGATCGGCATCACGGTCGGCGTCAACGTGAGGTATGACGACCTGCTCCGGCCCTCGGGCGCGTTCGAGTCGCAGCCGTCGACCGCAGCAGCCCTGACGGGGACCACCGCGGAGATCGCCGCCGGCATCGCCGCGCATGCCGCCGCCGGGACGTCGCACCTGATCGTC
>JAOUEG010000459.1 GCA_029858845.1 Chloroflexota bacterium
GCCATCGCCGAACGGCGACGCGCCCGCCGGTCCCGCTGACCGGGGTCGCGACGCGATCCAGGTCGACCAAGACCCGCGCCGAGCTAGGCGGCCTCGCCCGCTCGGGCTCGGCGGAGCCAGATCGCGGCGCGGCCGGCATCGCCCTCCTCGACGCGCCGCCGGGCCTCGGCCTTGTACTCGCGCAGGTGGTCCTCGTCGAAGGCGCCACCCGCTCGGTCCACGAACCATGAACCGGGCTCGTACATCGCGATGTCGCGCCGATACTGCTCGCTGGCAACGAACTCCCAGGCACCGGATTCCCAGGCAAGGCCCGCCACTTCGAGCCCGGCCCGCCGGGCCAGTCGCTCGAGCCCGACCCGGCTGAAGAGGGCGATGTGGCGGGGCGCATCCAGTTCCACCCAATCGGTCCCGTAGGTGCGCCAGAAGTAGCCATCGGCGATCGGAGTCCGTATCAGGCAACGGCCATCGGGTGCCAACCGCGCGGCGACCTGCCGGAGCGTTGCCAGCGGGTCCGTCACGTGCTCCAGCGAGTGGTGGAACATGATCAGGCGGAAGCGGCCCTCGATGTCGCCGAGCTCGCCCTTCTTGACGCGGACCCCCTGATAGGTCAGGTCCCCGGAGAGGAATGGCTCGACACCCTGGAGCCGACGGAATCCGACCTTCCGCAGGATGGCCAGTCGCACCGGCATGGCTCCACACCCGACATCGAGGATCGGATCCTCGAACGTGGTCAGGCCGGCGCCCTCGATGATGTCCTTGACCACACGGTAGGCGTCCGGGACCGAGGCGACGCGCCGGGCGATCCGCTGGGACAGCCCTTGCCGTCCAAACGCTCGACGACCCACCAGGCTGCGGATCGCGGCGCGGCGCCACAACGGGTCCTGTTCCACGCGCATCCGCGCGTCGTTGGAGTAGTACGTCGGCGGATAGAACCGCCCCAGATCGACCGGGATCTCGTCGATCGAGAGGCTGCCGCAGGCCTGGCAGCGGCGGTACTCGAACGACGCTCGCGTCCCGAACATCATCTCGCGGATGTGGATGCGCTCCGCTCCGGTCAGTTCGCCACAGACACGGCAATCGTCACGGGCTTTCGTGGCCGCCTCGGCAGCCGTTGCCGTCGGTCGGTCGTCCGTCATGAGTCGCGCCGGATCGTGAGCAGGGGCTCCACGTGGCGAAGGATCTCCCCGGCCCGATGGTCGAACGTGTGCGCGGCAAGGACGGCCGCCCGGGCCCGCCGGGCATGCTCGGCTCGCGTGGCGGGGTCGGCGAGGTACCGCTCGACGAGGTCGCGCAGTTCGGGACCGTCCTCGAAACTGACGATCCCCCCATCGAATTCCGCGTCCATGCCGGGCACCCGGTCGGAGATCACGAAGGCCCCGGCAGCCGAGGCGTCGTACAAGCGGTTCGAGAGGAAGCCGTACTCGGCCATGTCTGCCCAATGGTCGTTGAGGACGATGTCCGCCGCTGCGTAGTACCCGGCCAATTCCTCGTTGGGGACCCGCTCTCCTCGAAGGTGCCGCGGGTCCAGGAGGTCGGTCGTCCAGCTCCGACCGTAGACCGCGAGGTCGCGCGCCGTCGGGGTCAGCTCGTCGACGACGGGCCGGCGCACCCCACGTGAGTTGGCGACGAACAGGAGCTCGTGGGCGGGACCGTCGAGGCCGGGTCGGAACCGGGTCGGGTCGGTCGCCTGATGGAGCGGCTGGACGGCCCGCCCCGTGCGCTCGGCAAGATCGCCGGCGAAGCGGTCCGATGCGGCGAACACCACGTCGTACCGCGCCACCATCTCGTCCGTCACGAGGTCCGGGTGGCTGATGATCCACAGCACGGAGACCTGTCCCGGGTACACGGGCCGCTCCTTGAGCCCGAAGATATGGATGGCCGCGTCCGCGCGCCCGGCGGTGCGACTCGCCCACGCCGGGCGGAGCCGGATCCGTGCCGGATACCCGCGGTGCTGCAGGGCCCGCTGCAGGGCACGGCCGAAGTGGTAGTCGCCCCACGAGGCGGCCGCGTCCCAGCTGGGCGGCCCGATCGCGATGTCGAACCGCGGTGCGGTCGCCCACGCACGCAGGCGCTCCTGGACGAACACGGCACCGGCGTCGTCGATCGACCCATTCCCGCGACCGGGTCGGACCTGGGCGTCGTGGACGCTGTGCGCGTCGATG
>JAOUEG010000460.1 GCA_029858845.1 Chloroflexota bacterium
ACGGTGTCGACGAGCGACTCCCCCTTCGTCACCGACGACGCGGACGCCGCGATGTTGACCACGTCGGCCGACAGGTTCTTGGCAGCCACCTCGAACGAGACACGCGTGCGCGTCGAGGCCTCGTAGAACAGGATGGTCACGCTACGCCCGCGGAGCGCCGGAACCTTGGCGATCGGCCGAGCAAGAACCTCGCGCATCGCGTCGGCCGTCCGCATCACGAGTTCCAGGTCGGCCGCAGCAAGGCCGTCGACATCCAGGAGATGGCGATGGCGCCAGCCGATGGGCTGGCTCTCCGGCGCCACGTCGACCGATGGGACGGCGACCTCGGGTGCCCCGGTCCGCTTGCCCGCCACGTCCGTCACCCGACCGACTCGGCCGCCATCGGACTGTCCACGATGCGGTCGATCTCCACGCCGTCCTCGCCGTCCGTCTCCTCGAGATGGACCTTGACGAGCTCCTCGCGTGATGTCGGCACGTTCTTGCCGACGTGATCGGCCCGGATCGGGAGCTCACGATGCCCACGATCGATGAGGACGGCGAGCCGGATCGCCCGCGGGCGCCCGAAATCGACCAGCGCATCCATCGCGGCGCGGATGGTTCGACCCGTGTACAGCACATCGTCGACGAGGACGACCGTCTTGTCGTCGATCCCGGTCGGGAGCGCGGTGCCCTTCACGACCGGCTGCTGGGCGACCATGGACAGGTCGTCGCGGTAGAACGTGATGTCGAGCGCCCCGACCGGGACATCCACCGACTCGTGCTCCGCGATCGCGGCGGCGATCCGTCGAGCGAGGGGCACCCCACGTCGCTGGATGCCGATGAGCAGCAGGCCATCCGTGCCTGCCTGCTTCTCGACGATCTCGTGGGAGAGGCGGATCGTCGCTCGACGAATCTCGTCGGCGGTCATGATCCGGCGTCCGCTCATCGCTCCTTCCCGGCCTCACTGGGCCTCCTGGGCGGCCTCACGGGGCTGCTGCCGAAGGGTCGCCTAGAAGGATACCGCGCACGCCGCGGGCATGAACGACCGCGCGGCGAGGCATCCTGGGCCGTCCGCCGGACAGTTGGATTCACCACCGTGCGGCGCAGTATCCTTCGGGTCGTACCCACGCATGGGATGGGACAGGGGAGGATCTTCAATGATCGCCGTTTTTGTCACGGCCATCGCCACGTTCATCGCCCTGCTGGTGATGGACATCGGAGCCATCGACCTCGGCAACTTCCTCGTGGAAGGCGCCATCGCGGTGGTCATCGGAGCCGCCGTGGGACTGACCGTCCCCTGGTACATGGCACGCCAGCGCCGCGCGAACCGCTGACCGTCGGCGACGAGCGCCTGCAGCAGAGAGGTCTGACCTTGGCAGTCATGGATGAGATGCTCGCCGGCGAGCGGAGCGTGTTCTCGACCGAGAAGCACTGGATCGCGCCGCTGCGCGATTCGGCCATCGCGATCCTCCTGTTGGTCGGCGCCGTCGTCCTGCGGGCGATCTCGCCCGACGGCGAGGGCATCATCGGAACGATCGGCGACCTGTTGGACCTGATCGTGTGGGGCATGGTGATCGTCGCGGCCGTCTCGATCGTCTACAACATCGTCGTGTGGCGGACGGCCACCTTCGTGGTCACCAACTTCCGCGTCATCCGGGAGGAAGGACTGCTGTCCCGGAAATCGTCTGCCACCATGCTCAAGTCGGTGACGGACGTCCAATCCCAGAGCCCGTTCCTTGGCGCGCAGCTCGGTTACGGCGACCTGGTGATCTTCACCCAGTCGGGCGAAGCCGGCGCAGACCGGTTCCAGACCATCACGCGCCCCAAGGAATTCCGCGACCAGATGATGGTCGCCAAGATGGAGGCTGACGGCACGGTCGCGGCCCCGCCGTCGGTCGCCGCGCCGCCCTCCATGCCACCTGCGGCCCCGACGACGGCAACCAGCGCCGAGCAACTCAAGACCCTGGAACAACTTGCCGCACTCCGCGACAGCGGGGCCATCACGGCCGAGGAATACGAGGCCAAGAAGACGGAGTTGCTCGGCCGGATCTAGCCGCTCCTGGGGCGCGACTGGGACTCGCGTCGATATCGGCCGCCGCGGCAGAGATCGACCGTCAGTAGACGTAGACCGTCACGTCCACCACGCCGCTCCAGGATGGGCAGCCGCAGATCTGGAAGAA
>JAOUEG010000461.1 GCA_029858845.1 Chloroflexota bacterium
GCCCGTGCCGGGCCGAGCGCGAACGATAGCATACCGGCTCCCGGATTGGCGACCGCAGGCTGACCCTGAGGCTCCTCCTCAGTCCACCCCGCGGGCGGCGGACTCGGCTGCCAGGCGGTCGGCGAAGGCCTCCCACGGTTCCGCGGGCTGCTGCTCACCGGCCCGGGTCCGTGGCGAAGCCGTGCGAGCTTCGATCTCGCGGTCGCCGAGGACCACCATGTAGGGGATCTTCTGCTCCTGTGCCGTGCGGATCTTGTACTGCATCCGGTTGGATGATCCGTCCACCTCGATCCGCAGACCTCGCCCGCGCATGATGCCCGCCAATCCCTCGGCCGCCTGGAGATGGCGGTCAGCGATCGGGATGACGACGGCCTGGACCGGCGCCAGCCACAAGGGGAATGCCCCCGCGAAATGTTCGACGAGGATCCCGATGAACCGCTCGAGTGACCCGTAGATGGCGCGATGGATCGCCATCGGCCGCTGGGGTTGGCCCTCAGCATCGATGTAGGTCAGGTCGAACCGCTCAGGCAGCATGACGAGGTCCACCTGGATGGTCGCCATCTGCCACTCGCGGCCCAGGGCATCGTCGATGTAGATGTCGATCTTCGGCGCATAGAACGTGCCGTCCTTGGGCTTGACGACATACGGGGCGCCCGTGCGGTCGAGCGTGTCCTGGATGATCGCCTCTGCCCGATCCCACAGGGCCGGGTCGCCGAGCGCCTTGTCCGGCCGGGTCGCGAACGCGAAGCGCGGCACGAGCCCAAACCATGAATAGGCCTCCGTGACCTCCCCGAGGAGCGCCTCGAGTTCGTCCGACAGCTGGTCCGGCCGGACGTAGACGTGGGCGTCGTCCTGGATGAACTGGCGCACGCGGGTCAGGCCGGACAGCGTCCCGGATCGCTCGTTCCGATGGAGTCGTCCGTACTCGCTGAGGCGCAGCGGCAGATCCCGGTACGAGCGCAGTCTGGACCGGTAGATGAACGTCGACTCCGGGCAGTTCATCGGCTTGAGGCTGAAGAGCTGTTTCTCCGCCTCGACGATGAACATGTTCTCGGCGTAGTGGTCCCAGTGGCCGGACTGCCGCCAGAGGCGGTCGCTGACCAGGATGGGCGTCGAGATCTCCTGGTACCCGCGTCGCTCCTGCAGCTCACGCATCGCGGTCTCGAGCGTCCGCCAGATCCGCTGGCCCTTGGGGTGCCAGAAGGCGGATCCGGGCGACACGTCGTGGAACGAGTACAGGTCGAGCTGGATTCCGAGCCGCCGATGGTCTCGCTTCCTGGCCTCGTCGCGCCGCCAGAGGTACGCGTCGAGCTCCTCCTGGGTCGCCCAGGCGGTGCCGTAGACGCGCTGGAGCATGGGCCGCTTCTCGTCGCCTCGCCAGTACGCCCCGGCGGTACCGAGGAGCCTGAACGGCCCGATCAAGCCGGTGTGGGCGACATGTGGTCCACGGCACAGGTCCAGGAATGGACCCTGCCGGTAGAAGGTCGTGGGCGGCATCGGCGTGTCGTCGCGCTCGCTGGCCGCTCGGAGATCGTCGATGATCTCCACCTTGAACGGTTGCTCGCGCTCGACGAGGATGGCGCGCGCATCCTCGGGGCTCATCTCACTGAACTCGAACGGATGCTCGGCCGCGATGGAGTCGCGCATGCGCGCCTCGATGGCCGGGAGATCGTCGGGCGTCAACGCGCGCGGCAGCAGGAAGTCGTAATAGAACCCGTCCTGGATGACCGGGCCGATGCCCAGCTTCGTCCCCGGGAAGAGGTCCAGGACCGCCTCGGCCAGCACGTGGGCTGCGCTGTGACGCATCGGCCCCAGTTCCCCCGCGGCGCCGTGATCCATGAGCTCGGCAACGCTGCCGCGCTCCGGGGCCTCCGGCAGCTCGTCCTCTACTTCACTGTTCGCGTCCGTCATCTTGTCTCCTCGGGGAACAAAAGGACCTCTCGTCCGTCGCCAGGACGAGAGGCCTTGCTCCCGCGGTCCCACCTGCATTCGTCGGAAACGCCATCCGACGCGCTCACATGTCGCGATAACGGGCGACGCCCGGATCGGTTCGCCGATCGCTCACGGGTGGTATCGCCCCGGGACGATCATCGGGCTTCCAGCCGTGGCCCGACTCTCTGACGGTCGTCTGGTTCGGAGCGACGCGTCCCGCT
>JAOUEG010000463.1 GCA_029858845.1 Chloroflexota bacterium
AAGTTCATCGTGGATGAGCCCTCGAGCCGCGACAAGATCTGGTGGGGAAAGGTCAATCGTCCGATCAGCGAGGAGCACTACGATCGGCTGCGGGCGCGCCTTGTCGACTACTGCGCCGAGCGGAAGCTGTATGCCCAGGATTGCCTGATCGGCGCCGATCCCGTCCATCAGCGTCGATTGCGCGTCTACACGGAGACCGCCTGGGCGAGTGTCTTCGCGCGCAACCTGTTCCGTCGGACGACGGCCACGGAGCGCATCGGCTTCCAGCCGAACTTCACGATCATCTGCGTGCCGTCGTTCCAGGCGGACCCGGCGACCGAGGGCACCCGGACGGGTACCGCGATCCTCCTCCATCTCCAGCGGATGGAGATCATCATCGTCGGGACGGAATATGCGGGCGAGATCAAGAAGAGCGCGTTCACCGTCATGAATTACCTCATGCCCGACGAGGGCGTGCTCCCGATGCACAGTTCGGTCAACGTCGGCGAGCAGGGAGACAGCGTGGTCTTCTTCGGCCTCAGCGGGACCGGCAAGACGACGCTCTCCGCGGACCCCGAGCGGAGCCTGATCGGCGACGACGAACACGGCTGGGGCGCGCAGGGCCTGTTCAACTTCGAGGGCGGGTGTTACGCAAAGACCATCCGGCTTTCCCCGATGTACGAGCCGGACATCTTCCAGACGACGCGACGGTTCGGCACGGTCCTCGAGAACGTCGACCTGGATCCGGACACCAGGGAGTTGGACCTGGACTCGGAGCGCATCACCGAGAACACGCGGGGTGCCTACCCCCTGCACTTCATCGGCAACGCCGATCCGACCGGGATGACCGTCCAGCCTCGAACGGTCGTGCTACTCACCGCGGATGCCTTCGGTGTCCTGCCGCCGATCTCGAAGCTCACGCATGCACAGGCGGCGTACCACTTCATCAGCGGCTACACGGCCAAGCTGGCCGGCACGGAGATCGGGGTCCGCGAGCCCAAGGCGACGTTCTCGGCGTGCTTCGGGGCGCCGTTCATGCCGCGGCATCCGGGCGAGTACGCCGACATGCTGACCGACCGCCTCGAGAGGCACGACGCGACGGTCTGGCTCGTCAACACCGGGTGGACCGGTGGGCCCTACGGGACCGGTGAGCGTATGAACATCGCCCATACCCGGGCCATGGTGCGGGCGGCACTCGGCGGCGCGCTGGCCGACGTGCCGACGCGCATCGACCCGGTCTTCCGGGTCGAGGTTCCGCTGACCTGCCCGGAGGTTCCGGACGTCTTCCTCGATCCACGGGCGACGTGGGCAGACCCGGTCGCCTACGACCGGCAGGCCGCGCGGCTGGCGCAGATGTTCGCCGCGAACTTCGCGGACTATGCGGACGGGGTCACCGCGGAGATCCGCGCCGCCGGTCCGGTCACCGAGGCCTGAGCGGACCCATCCGCCCCGATCGGGATGCGCACGATACGGTGCCGGCGTCAGCCGGCCCGGCGGCCGGCCAGATCGAGGACGCCGCCGACCGCGATGGCCACCAGGCCGACGACGGTTACGGAGATCTCGCCGGCGGCGAACAGGCCGAGGATCACGATGAGGGTCCCCAGCACGACAAGGGCGGCGACGGGGAGGCTTGTGGTCATGGACGTGGGCTCCAAGTATCGGTTCAAGTCAGGATGGCCCATGGTCACCGGTTGGCGGTACGTCGTGGCGTGGGCATTCGTCCACGACCGGCGATGACGAACGACGATACCGAACGACGCTTCGTCGGGCCGGTTCCGGTATGACAAGACAGGACATCACAGGGATCGAGATCCGGAAGGAGCAGGGAACGCCATGACACGCCACAAGGTCACGGTCATCGGGGCCGGCAACGTCGGCGCCACGACCGCGCAGCGAATCGCAGAGGCGGGCCTCGCCGATGTGGTCATCGTGGACATCGTCGAGGGGTTGCCGCAGGGCAAGAGCCTCGACCTCGCAGAAGCTGCGCCGGTCGTCGGGCACGACGCCCGGGTCACGGGCACCAACGAATATGCCGACACGGCCGGCTCCGACATCATCGTCGTGACGTCCGGCCTCGCCCGGCAGCCCGGCATGAGTCGTGACGACCTGCTGGCCAAGAACGCCGGGATCGTCCGATCGGTCGTCGAGGCCTCGGTCAAGCATTCGCCGGA
>JAOUEG010000462.1 GCA_029858845.1 Chloroflexota bacterium
GCCGTGTCGCCGGCGCCGAGGAGCAACCAGGCGAGGACCCCGGCGACGTGGTCGCGCGAGCCGGTTCGGAAGGTGCCCTCGTCGAGGCCCTGGCCGACGACCCGGTCGAGGATCCCTTCCAGGGCGATCGCCTGGCGGCGGCGGAGCTTCTCGCGTACGACCGCGTTGTGATCGGACAGCCACACATCGAGCAGCGCCAGCATGAGCTCACGTCGATCTGCCTTCCAGGCGCCGATGCCCGAAAAGACGAGGCGCAACTTCTCCGGCGCGGTCCTCTGCGGGTCGCTGAGGATCGGCTCGACCGACGCGATCGCCGACTCGGCGATCCGATCGACGACCGCTTCGAGGAGGTCCTCCTTCGATCCGAAGTAGTGGTAGAACGCGCCACGCGAGGCGTCGAGCGCATCCAGCACGTCCTGGATGCTCATCTGCTCGTAGCCCTTCTCCCGGATGAGACCGGTCGCCGCGTCGACGAACGCGTCCCGCCGGATCGCGTAGACCGCCTGATCCACCGTTCGCGCCATGCGAGCACTACCATCTGTCCGAGATAAATAGACCGACTGTCGGTCTGATATTACCCGGCTGTCATTCCGTCGTCGCGGCACGGCGTGTCCGGCCATGGTGTCTCCTGCCACGGCGTACGTGGCCGTTCGCCCCTCATCCGGATCAGTTGCGGTCGGGTCATCCGGCCCTTGCTCCCGGGCGATCCTGATCGCACGATGTCGGTACGTCACCAACGATATCGGTACGTCTCCAGAGGAGCCTCCGATGACGCTCGCGTTCTATCCGCTGGGCGCATTCCTGGCCGGCCTGGTCCTCGGCGCCGTGTTCACGTTGTTCGCCGTCGGGCTGCGGGTCCTGGATCGGGCAGCCACCCGGGCGGAGTCATCGATCCTGCCGGGCATGGTGGCGGGATTTCGCGATTGGTCGAACGGACGTCGAGCCTCGCGGGTCATCCTGCCGCGTCCGCGGGCCGATGGCGGCAGCGACGCCTCGGATCCGGCCTCCGACGGGGTAGCCGATCAGGTTCCGCAGATCTTCGACCTGCCGTAACAGCGAGACCCGCTAGCATTCGGGTCATGACCACCGTCAAGCCGACCGTGGACCTGGCCGCCCGCGCTGCCGTGGCCGCCCGGACCGAGGCCCTGTTCAGATCGTCCGGGGCCTTCCGTGAAGGCCACTTCCAGCTCAAGAGCGGGCGCCACGGCGACGCCTATGTCGAGAAGTTCGCCGTCCTGTCCGATCCGGCCGCCACGAGCGAGTTGTGCGGCTACTGGGCAGCACGTGTTCGTGGCGACGGAGATCCCGGGCGTGCGCTCGTGGATCTCGTCGCCGGCCCGACCACGGGTGGGGTGATCCTCGCCTTCGAAACGGCCCGCCAACTCGGGGTTCGGAGCATCTTCGCCGAAGAGGTGCGGGACTCCGACGGCAGCGTGCATCGGGAGTTCCGCCGCGGATTCGCGATCCGTCCCGGTGAGCGCGTCCTGCTGGTGGACGACATCCTCACGACGGGCGGATCCCTGCTGGCGATGATCCCCGCGGTCGAGGCCCTTGGTGGCGAGATCGTGGAATGTGCCGTTCTGGTCGACCGGAGCGGGGGGCGGACCACCCTCGCCTCGCCGGCCACGGGTCGCGTCTATCCACTTCGACCGCTCTGGCAGCTGGACCTGCCGACCTACGAGCCCGGCACCGAGACGTGTCCACGCTGTGCCGCGGGCGACCCGCTCCACGCCCCGGGGAGCACCGGAACGGGGGCGTCGGCGGCGGGCGCCTGACGGTGGACCGCGGCACCCGGAACCTGCTTGCCGTCGCCCTCGTCGTCGTCATCGCGGTGACCGGTGGCGCTGCCCTCATCCTCGGGAGCCCGGGCGCCGGCGAAGGCAACGCTCCGTCCGGGACCAGCTCCATGGTCGGCGTCATCGTCCACGTGGATTCGGAGGGGCTCGGTTCGGTACGGGGGTTCACGCTCCGGCGCGAGGGCGGGACCCTGGTCGACTTCCGCCTCGATGCGCTCGAGAACGGCGCGGAGTTCCCGCCGGGACACCTGGCCGAGCACCAGGCGACCGCCGAACCGGTTCGGGTCCGGTATCGCGACGACGCCGGCGTCCTGCTGGCGATACGTCTGGAGGACGTCGGCGGCTGACCGGACC
>JAOUEG010000464.1 GCA_029858845.1 Chloroflexota bacterium
CGACGGCCGCGGAAGCGCGGGCGTACCTCGAGTCACTGCCGGACCTGTGGGCGAAGACCTCGGATGCCGGGCGGCACGCGATCGCGGAAGCCGTGTTCGAGAGGATCGACGTGCTGGGGGCGAACGACTTCTCGTTCACGCTGACCGCCAGCGCGAAGGCCCACGGATGGGATGCAGCCTTCGGGGCTGGGGACCAATCAATCTCGATTGGTCGATCTGGTCGGGGCGAGAGGATTTGAACCTCCGACCTCATCGTCCCGAACGATGCGCGCTACCAAGCTGCGCCACGCCCCGACCGAGGTGCTCGTTTCACAGAGCCTGCGGATGATACCAAACGGACCCGGAGACGGCCGCCGGGAAGGCGCTGCGCCTAGACGTGGGCGTCCTCGATGACGGTCTCCCCCTGCACGACGCGGATCGGCAGGGTGGACAGGGCGGCACCGAGGAACGCCACCGCCATCAGCCCGAAGACCATCGGCACGCCCACGGCCTCGCCGAAGGTGTCGATGACGACGCCGTACAGGGCGACCCACAGCGAGCCGACGCCGAACGCCATCGTGAAGTAGACGGCGTACGAGGCATCACGCGTGGCCGGCGGCGCGATGTCCGCGAGGAGCGCCTGCAGCTGGGGTGATTCGGCGAACGAGAACAGGCCCATCAGCGCGATCCCGGCCCACAGCCAGACGAGCGACGAGCCGGCCGCCAGGAAGACGGCGAAGCCAAGGGCGCCGCCGAGATAGGCGCCGATGATCAGCGGCTTGCGACCGATCCGGTCGGACAGCCAGCCGGCGACCAGCGGCATCGGCACGCTGAACACGATGAGGGCGCCGTACATGAGGCCGGACGTGGCATCGTCGACGCCCAGCACCCGCGTCAGGTAGATCAGGGCGAACAGGTTCACCACCCCGAGGCCGCGGCCGCCGCCGCCCAGGACGGACGTCAGGAACAGCCAGCGCAGGTCGCGATCACCGACGACACGCCGGAGCGCGTCCCGAGACGATCCGCCGGCTACAGCGGCGATCCGGTCCGTCCCGTGTTCGCGGACGAGACCGAGGATCAGCAGGGCGACCAGCATCGCGGCCGCGCCGAACGCGATGGACGCGCCGCGCCAGCCGATCCAGGCCAGCAGCGGGACGCCGATGACGGCCACGACCACGGTGCCCACGTTCCCGCCAGCGATGTGGGCACTGATGGCGAAGCCCCGGCGCGTGGTCGGGTACTGCTCGGCCAGCAGGCCGTTCCCGACCGGGTGCTGCGGCGACGAGCCGATGCGCGCGACGATGTTCGCGAGCGCGAAGGTCGGGAAGCCCAGCGCGATCGCCTGGGCCGCGAACCCGCCGCCGAACAGGATCCCCCCGATGCCCAGGAGCCGGCGCCTGGACACCCGCCTGGTCAGCTCCGCGTACGAGAACTGCACCAGGCCGGACAGGAACGCCCCCGCCGCCGCCAGGAACGCGACCGCTTCCACCCCCACGCCGAACTCGTCGATGATCGCCAGGAAGATCAGCGGGAGCAGGACCGCGAACGCGTGGTTCACGGCGTGGGCGACGGACAGCAGCGCGAGTGATCGCGTGGGATGGATGTCGTCGAGCGGTGGGGACGCGGGGGTGTCTGCCTGCACGGCACGCATGGTGCCGTATCCTTCCGCTATCCCGCCTGCCCATCCGGAGGTCCCGATGCCGACCGTCCTCATCGTCGATGACGAGCAGCACATCCGCCTGCTCATCGAGCAGACGCTGGAAGAGCTCGAGGACGACGATGTCGAATTGCTGACGGCTCGAGACGGCGAGGAGGCGCTCGACGTCGTCGCGAACCAGCACCCGGATCTCGTCTTCCTGGACGTGATGATGCCGAAGAAGAACGGCTTCGAGGTCTGCCGGGCGATCCGCGCGGATCCCGCCACCGCGCCGACCACCGTCATCATGCTCACGGCCAAGGGCCAGGCCTACGATCGTGAGCAGGGCCTCGCCGCCGGCGCGGATCAGTACCTGACCAAGCCGTTCGATCCGGATGACCTGCTGCAGCGGGCGCGGGTCGCGCTCGGGCTTTCCTGATGGAGGCCGCCGAGCTGCGCCGCCTGATCGTCCGTCACCGGCACGTGGCCCCGATGCTGTCCGTCCTGCTGGCAAGCACGAACGCCCGGGTC
>JAOUEG010000465.1 GCA_029858845.1 Chloroflexota bacterium
TCCAGGAGGGCCTTGGCCGGGATACAACCGCGATGCAGGCAGGTGCCGCCGATCTTGTCCTCATCGACGAGAGCGACCTTCAGACCCAGCTGGGCCGCACGGAACGCGGCGGTATACCCGCCCGTGCCCGCGCCGAGCACGACGAGATCGAAGTCGTTGGACGAGCCGACAGCCATGGGTCAGAGTGCCTCGGGGAGCCTCGGCGCTGATGGCATGGAACGAGGCTCGACGCCACCGTCGGCACGATCGTCCAGGCCCTGCGCGGGCGGGTGGGTCATCGCGGTCGATGGTACGCGGCGGGTCGCGGGCGACGCAACCGCCGAACCCGACCCAGGCCGTGACCGTGCGCGAGCACCGATGCTAGACTCGCCGCCCGAAGGCGTCGGGCGCAGTGCGGCGCGGTAGCGACCAGAGTTGGAGTCAGCGGTGGACCAGTCGACGCTCCTCCAGACTGGGGTGCTCGTGATCCTCGCCTACCTGACTGGATCGATCCCCGTCGGGTCGATCGTGGCCCGCCGCGTCGGTGGCCCGGACCTGCGTTCGGTCGGCTCGGGCAGGACCGGCGGGACGAACGCACTTCGCGCGCTGGGCCGCAAGTGGGCGGCCGTCGTGGTCCTCGGCGACCTCGCCAAGGGCGCCGGACCAGTCCTCCTCGCCCGGATCGTGACCGGCGAGCCGCTCGTCGAGGTCCTGTGCGGTGGCGCCGCAGTGACGGGCGCGATCTGGAGCATCTTCGCCGGCTTCCGATCAGGGCGTGGCGTGGGGACCGGTGTCGGCACGATGCTGATGATCCAGCCGATCGCCGTCCTCCTGGCCACGCCGGTGTTCGTGATCGTGATCCTCCTCACTCGCTACGTCTCGCTGGGATCACTGCTGGGCTCGGCCGCGATGGTGCCGGCGATGCTGCTGGTCCTCCTGGTCGTTCCGGAGACGCCGCTTCCCTACGTCCTCTACTCGGCGGTCGGAGCAGCACTCATCTGGCTCGCGCACGCGGACAACATCGACCGCCTCCTCCACGGCACCGAGCGCAAGTTCGACCTGACCATGCTGGTCGGCAAGAACGGCTCGGGCTGACGACAGCGCGTGCCGCCCACCAGGACGCGGTACCCGTGAATCGATCGACCCGGGTCGGCTGACGACCCGGGTCGTTATGCACGCTGGTTCGGCGGGCCGTGGGCCGGCCCGCACCGAGAGGACGCCTCAGCCGCCGCGCTGCGACCGGAAGCAGTCGCTGCAGTAGACCGGCTTGCCGCTGGTCGGGCGGAACGGGACCTGGGCTTCCTTTCCGCAGGACGAGCACGTCGCCGAGAACATCTCCCGGGGGCCGCGATCGCGATAGCCGCCACCGTAGCTTCCAGCGCCGCCCGCGGAGTAGCCACCGCCGGCGCCATAGCCACCGTAGCTGCCGCCGCCCTCGCTGTTCCGCGCCGCCTTGCGGCTGGCTCGGCAGGAGGGACAACGACGCGGCTCCGTGAAGCCGCGCTGCGCGTAGAAGTCCTGCTCGGAAGCCGTGAACACGAATTCCTGGCCGCAATCCGCGCAGGACAGGTTCTTGTCGTTGTACACGAGAACGAAACTCCTCTCGATAGCCGGCGCGATCCCATCGGGTTCTCGCGTCAGCCGTGAGAGGAGTCCGAGTTGCGTCGAGCTACGTTCTGGCCACGAACGATTCCGTGGCGTTTTCGTGCGGGATGGTACGAAATCGTGCGGGCCTTGTATAGCCCCTGACCCGGGCGCTGCGCCGGGCGATGTCAGGTTCGTCCGAACGGCGCCGTCGCGAAGAGGTGGCTGAACTGCTTGCACCAGATGATCGCGCTGCGGAACCGACTCGGATCCGTACCCTCTGGCAGGTCGTAGCCGAACGATCCGTCGGTCGCCTTGAGGGTCCCAAGCTCAAGGGCGTCGTCCGCATATCCGTCGGGAGACGGTGACAGGTAGACGTACAGATCCGGGCCGTTACGGACGGAGAAGTCTTCGAGTCGAAGGTGATAGCGACCCGGCGCGACCTCGATGATGGACGCCGTGCCGCGCCCGAAGTGGAAATCGTCGGTGCCTTCGAATTCACCTGCCGTGATCGTCGACGGCACGAACGGCGTGGGTGTCGGCGTGGGCGCCGCCTCCGAAGCGATCGTGGCCGGCGG
>JAOUEG010000466.1 GCA_029858845.1 Chloroflexota bacterium
GCTCGCCGGTCACGGCACTGTCGAAACCCAGGCCGGTCATCCCGGCCTGCCAGGGCGCGTGGAACTCGTTCGCGGGATCGAAGTCCGGGGCGACGTAGGCCTCCTCAAGGTTGGCCGTGTACGTCGGCACGTTCGCCGGGTCGAACGCCTCGGCCCATCCCAGCCGTACCACCCGGGCAGCCATCCACTGCGTCAGCACGACGAGGTCCCAGCCCGTGTCCTGGCCAGCCTCGAGCGGTGCCTTGATCGTCCCGAAGAACTCGTTGTTGTCGTTGATCACCTCGGAGTACTTCACCACGGTCCCGTACTCGGCGGTGAAGTCCTCGAGCGTCTTGTGCTTGGTGGAATCATCATCGTCCGTGTCGATGTAGAGCGGCCAGTTGGCGAAGTTGAGCTCGGCCGATGGCGTCTGCTCGGCGGGGGGCGTGGTCGGGCCCTCGCTTGCAGCCGCGGACTCGCCGGCGCTGGGCGCGGCGCTCGCGGACCCGCCGGTGCCGCTGGTGCTGCAGGCGGCAAGGAAGGCCGCCGTACCTGCCAGCGAGGCCCCCTGGAGGAATCGTCGCCGGGTCAGATCACGAATCATCCCGGTGGTCTCGCTATCGGACATCGGTGTCTCCTTTCGCGCTGTCGCTCGGATCAGGACTTCGTGGGCTCATCGTGGACCACGAAGCTGTGGTCAGGGGACCAGGTCAGCCGGACCTGCTCACCCTGCGACCAGAGCTCCGATCGGTTGGCTCGCTCGACGTTCTGCTCGTAGACCGTGACCAGAGCGCCATCCCGGGCCTGGATCTGGTACTGGGTGCTGACACCCAGGTAGGAGGCGTCGCGGACGATCCCGATCAATTCATTGTGTCCGCTCGGTGTCTCCTGGTCCACCTCTCGGAGGCGGATCTTCTCGGGGCGGACGCCGACGCTCACATGGGCGTGGCCATCGACCAGGCTGCTCGGCGCCCGTACCACGGTATCGTCGGCCAGCTTGACGCTGGCGTAATCGCCATCCGTCCCCATCACCGACCCGGGCAGGAGATTGCTGATGCCGAGGAACCCCGCGACGAACCGGGTCGTGGGCCGCTCGTACAGACTCTCCGGCGCGTCGAGCTGTTCGTACCGTCCCATGTTCATCACGGCGATCCGATCCGACATCGTCATCGCCTCCTCCTGGTCGTGGGTCACGTAGATGAACGTGATCCCGACGTCCTGCTGGATCCGCTTCAGCTCGACCTGCATCTGGCGCCGGAGCTTGAGGTCGAGCGCGCCGAGCGGCTCGTCGAGAAGCAGCACCGCAGGCCGGTTGATGAGCGCTCGGGCAAGGGCGACGCGCTGGGCCTGACCGCCGGAGATCTGGTTCGGCTTGCGCGATTCGAATCCGGGCAACTCGACGAGTTCCAGCATCTCGTGAACCCGGCTCTTGACCTCGCTCGACTTGGTCCCCCGGCGCCGCAGACCGAAGGCCACATTCTCGAAGATCGACAGGTGCGGGAAGAGGGCGTAGCTCTGGAAGACGGTGTTGACGTTGCGACGATAGGGCGGGAGCCAGGTCACGTCCTGTCCCTGGAGCTCGATCAAGCCCGAGCTCGGCTCTTCGAACCCCCCGATCATCCGTAGCGTCGTCGTCTTGCCGCAGCCGGATGGCCCGAGCAGGCTGAAGAACTCCCCGTCTTCGACCTCAAGGTTGATATGGTCGACCGCGAGGGTGTCCCCGAACCGTTTGGCCACATCCACGAGCCTGACGTCGACGGCGGTCACGTTCGTTCACACTCCTGTGCACGCGCATGCCCCATCTGGGAGGCTCCGCGTACCTCCGCCGATCCTCGTTCGGCGCAGCGCCGATCGGCCCAGTGGGAGGGGACCGGATCTGGCGAGGATAGGAGTCATTCGATGGCAGTGTCAACTTGACGAACGGCACAGTCGAGGGTACAGGGCCGTGCGAGATTCGCAGCACGATCCGTCTCGCGGCCGTCGGATTCGCACCCCGATGGGGCCCCCGGTCGAGCCCGGGACCGGCGTCAGCCTGCCTGGGAGGCGGCTGAGCCCACGTCGAGTACGATATCGCCACATTCCGTGACATAACGAGGTCTGATCGCCAGCATGACCACCATCACCGAAGAGGCCGTCCTCGATGCCCTGCGCCACGTCCAG
>JAOUEG010000467.1 GCA_029858845.1 Chloroflexota bacterium
GGCGTCCCGGGCGTGCCGGGCGTGCCGGTGACGCGGCGGATGTAGTCCAGCGCGGAATCGGGCGGGCGCGGCAGGTCGGCGTCAACGAGCGCCACGACCTCATCGTCGCTGAGGGGCTCGAGGCGGCGCCGGATCTCGGCCAGCGGCTGGTGTTCGCGCTGGAGGCGCTTGATGAGACGCAGGCGAGCGAGGTGCTCGTCGCCGTACTTGGCGCCGGGGCCGGAGGCGCCGACCGCCGGCAGCAGCCCCTGGGCCAGGTAGTAGCGGACCGTGCGCGGCGTGACGCCGGCCAGGTCGGCCAGCTCGGTCACGGTGTAGCGGGCGTCGTGCGGATTGGCGGGTGTCATGCGGCCATTCTACACAGTGCAACGTCACACTGTCAATACCTGTCGTGAGGAGATCGCGCCGGGTTACCATCACCCCCCATGCCGACCCGAGGTACCCCACCGGCGATCCGTCGCTATCCGGCCGCGTCCGCGTTCCTCGCCGCGGCGACCCCCTTCCTCGTCGAACGCGAGGCGGAGCACAACCTCATCTTCGGGATCGCCTCGAACGTGCGCCGCGAGGAGGCGATGGGCAGGGCCGTCCTGCCGCCACCCTATCTGGCCACGGCGGAACGGGACGGCCGGATCGTGGGGGCGGCGATCATGACCCCACCCCGCCACGCGGTCCTGTCCTGCCTGGACGACCCCCAGGCCGTGGCGGCATTCGTGGACGACCTGGGCCGGTTCGACCCACCGACTCCGGGGGTCTCGGCGACGCCGGAGGTCGCTCGCGACTTCGCCGATGCCTGGTGCTCGCCGCGTGCCCTCAACCCCCGCCGGACCTTCGCCGAGCGCATCTACCGACTCGAGCGTGTCCTCGCCCCGACCGGCGTCCCGGGCGCGACCCGCGTCGCGACCCTTGCCGATCGGGACCTGCTCCTCGCGTGGTCACGCGCCTTCCTGGCGGACGGGCTTGGCAGGACCGGGGACGACGAAGCCCGCCAGCTCGTGGACCGGGCCCTGGACCTGGGTCAGCGCACGTTCTACCTGTGGGAGGTGGACGGCCGGCCGGTGTCGATGGCGGCGCTCGGAGGCGAGACGCCCAACGGCCTCCGGGTCGGGCCCGTCTACACGCCACGGGACCTTCGTGGACGGGGCTACGCGAGTGCCGTCACCGCCGCCGCCAGCCAGGCCGCCCTCGACGAGGGCCGACGGTTCGTGTTCCTGTTCACGGACCTCGCCAACCCGACCTCGAACAAGATCTACCAGGCGATCGGCTACGAGCCCGTCATCGATATCGACATGCTCCACTTCGATCCGGCCTGAATCCCGCATCCGCCCGAGAGCCAGTGCCTCAGCGGAGGCGGGCCACCAGCTCGAGGATGTCGTCGCCGTAGGCCTCGACCTTGGCGGGGCCGATGCCCTTGACCCGACGGAGCGCGGCCGCGGACGGTGGCTTGACGTCGGCGATCGCCGCGAGGGTCTGGTCGTGGAAGACGATGTACGGCGGGACGCCTTCCTCACGGGCGCGCTCCGTTCGCCAGGCGCGGAGCGCCGCGAACAGCGGGTCGTCGTCCGCCATGCCGTACGGGTTGGCCGCGGCCGCGGCGCTGGCCGTCCGGCGCTGCCCCTGCAGCGCGGCGAATCGGTCCGGGAGCTGCGTCACCCGCTGGGCCCCGCGCGGCCGCAGGTCCGCGAGGAAGCGGCTCGGCTGGCGGCGGGTCGTCCGACCGCGCGTCTCGCGCTCGGCCGCCCAAGAGATCGCCAGGTGCCGGCGTGCCCTCGTGATACCGACGTACAGGAGTCGAAGCTCCTCGGCGAGCAGGTCGTCGTCATCGACCGCCTGCCGGATCGGGAGCAGGCCCTCTTCCACGGCCGGCAACGCGACGGCATCCCATTCGAGGCCCTTGGCGCGGTGGTAGGTGAGCAGGTTGACCCCGTCGGCCGAGCCCGCGTGCTCCGCGGCGCGCCGGCGGTCCAGCTCGGCGAGATACGACCGGCTGTCCACGCTGGCATCGGAACGCACTTGGGTGCTGAGGATGTCCAGCAGGGTGTCGAGAGCGGCGGTCCGCTCGCGCGACTCGTCCCCGGCATGGCCCGCAACGGCATCGTCGTCGTAGCCGAGCTCGGCGGACCACAGCGCCCGGATCT
>JAOUEG010000061.1 GCA_029858845.1 Chloroflexota bacterium
CCGGATGACGAAGCCGCGCGGCCGGTCGTCATCGCCGACGACCACGCGCGCCGAATCGGGCGTCGCGAAGGCCTCCAGCAGGTGTCGCCGGTCCTCGCCCGTGACGGCGCGGTCCAGCGCGGCGACGGCGTCCTGGTCGGCCGGGCGCCAGGCGCGGACGGTCGGCATCCCGTGGGCGGTCGCGTCGGCGCCGCCGAGGCCCGGCGCTTCCAGCGTCCGGTACCAGGTCTGGACCTGGAAACCGATCCGTTCGTACATCGGTCGCCCGGCCTCCGTGGCCACCAGCACGAGGGTCCGGCAGCCGGCCGCGTCGGCGGCGTCGATCGGTGCCTGCGTGAGCGCCCGGCCGAGCCCCTGACCGCGCCAGGCTGGCGCGACCCATACCGTCCCGATCCATGCCACCGGACCGTTGATGGTCGCGACGCCGGTCCCGACCACCTCGCCGGCGTCGGTCGTGGCGACGAAGACCCGGCAGCGCGGGTTGCCGACGGCGAATCCGAACCACGTTCGCCGGTCGCCCCAGTCGTCGGCCAGGATGGCGGCGGCGGCGGGTTCGATATCGGCAGCGGTCATGGGTCGGAGGCGCGGCGCAGGCATGTCCCGGCTATCATCGGGCGCATGGCCACCCTCTCGCGCGCCGATGTCGAACATGTCGCCCATCTTGCGCGACTGGGCCTGTCCGACGACGAGATCGCCCTGCTCGAGGGACAGCTCAACCACATCCTGGACCAGTACGCGATCCTGACGAAGCTCGAGACCGATCACATCGCGCCGACCGCACAGACGATCGAACTGGAGAACATCCTGCGCGAGGACGTGGCCCGTCCGTCGCTGCCGGTCGAGGACGTGCTCGCCAACGCCGCCGATCACGACGGTGACTTCGTGGTCGTCCCGGCGATCCTCGGCGAGCGCGACTGAGCCGGCGACGGGACGATGTCGGCCGCCGAACTCACCCGATTCCATGCCCACGAGATGGCGGCTCGTCTGCGGGCCGGCGACATCTCGTCACGCGAGCTGACCGATGCCCATCTCACGCTCGCCGAGCGTCAGGATCACGGCCTCCATGCCTGGCTGTCCGTCGATCGCGAACGTGCCCTCGAGGAGGCCGAGACCGCCGATCTGCGGATCGCCGCCGCGCGCGGGGAGGGGGGTGGTGCCCTCGAAGCCCTGCATCCGCTGCTGGGCGTTCCGGTCGCGCTCAAGGATCTGGTCTCCGTGCGTGGCGGCCGATGCACCGCCGGGTCCCGGATCCTGGAGGGGTACCGGGCTCCGTACGACGCCCACATCACCGAGCGACTGCGCGATGTCGGCGCGGTGATCCTCGGCAAGACGAACATGGACGAATTCGCGATGGGCTCGTCCACCGAGCATTCTGCCTTCGGGCCGACGGCCAACCCCTGGGACCTGGGGCGCGTCCCCGGGGGCAGCAGCGGGGGATCCGCGGCGGCCGTCGCCGCCTACCACGCCCCACTGGGCATCGGCACGGACACTGGCGGCTCGATCCGCCAGCCCGCCGCCCTGACCGGAACCGTCGGCATGAAGCCGACGTATGGTCGAGTCAGTCGTTACGGGATCGTGGCGTTCGCATCGTCGCTGG
This sequence comes from Chloroflexota bacterium, assembly GCA_029858845.1. Lineage (GTDB taxonomy): Bacteria > Chloroflexota > Limnocylindria > Limnocylindrales > CSP1-4 > SPCO01. The sequence continues at coordinate 1,598 of JAOUEG010000061.1, forward strand.
ATCAAGTCGGTCCCTTCGCCCGGGACGCCCGCGATGCCGCGGCGCTCCTGCACGCGATCGCGGGCCGCGACGAACGCGACTCGACCTCGTCACCCGTCCCGGTGCCCGACCATCTTCTCCACCTCCCGTCGTCCGACGACGAGGCCGCGGGTGTCCTCCGCGGCAAGCGACTCGGGCTACCGCGCGAGTACTTCGTCGCGGGCATGGAGCCGGGCGTGGAGGCCAGGGTCCGGGAGGCCGTGGCGGCGCTGGAAGCCGCCGGTGCGATCGTCGAGGACGTCTCGCTACCGCATACCGACTATGGCCTGGCGACCTACTACATCGTCGCTCCCGCGGAGGCGTCCGCCAACCTGGCGCGATACGACGGGATCCGCTACGGGCCCCGGCTCGGCGATGGACGCGATGTCCTTGCCGACTACCTCGCCACGCGCGGCCGCGGATTCGGCGCGGAGGTGAAGCGGCGGGTCATGCTCGGCACCTACGCGCTGTCGGCCGGCTACTACGACGCCTTCTACCTCAAGGCACAGAAGGTCCGGACCCTCATCAAGGCCGATTTCGATGCCCTCTGGGCGGAGGGGATCGACGCCCTCGTCGCACCGACCTCGCCGACCGTCGCCTTCCGGTTCGGGGCGCGGATGGCCGATCCGGTCGCGATGTACCTCTCGGATGCCTGCACCCTGCCCGTGAACATGGCGGGTCTGCCCGGCATCTCGGTCCCGGCCGGTCTCTCCGATGGATTGCCCGTCGGGCTGCAGTTGATCGGGGCTCCGTGGTCCGAGGCGTCGCTCCTGGAGCTCTCGCGCGGCTATGAGGCGATCACGGCGGCCTCCGACTGGCGGGCGCTCGAGCCGGCGGACCTGGCCCGGCTCGACGATCCGGCCACCGCGTCGCCGCCCGGGGTGTGACGCCGGGCGGGGCGCATCTTCCCGCCGCTTAGGTCCGAGCGGCCCTACCCGCGTCTGGGCTTCTCCGGCAGCATGGGCGGTCGGAGGTGCGATATGCGGTTACGTGCGGTCGTGATCGGCACGGCCATCGGTGTCGCTGCCGGCGTCGGAGTCTCGCGCGCCCGGCGCTGGTGGAAGTCCTGGGGCGTTGACCCGGGTGAAGCCTGGAAGACGCTGCCAGGCGACGACATCGTCGCGGATCCCGTCGCGGTGGACACCCGCGGGATCACCATCGACGCTCCGCCATCGACAGTCTGGCCGTGGCTGGTCCAGATGGGGTACGGACGCGCGGGCTGGTACAGCTATGACCGGCTCGACCAGCGCGGCAAGAGCGTCGAGGAGATCGTGGACGACTGGCAGTCCCTGGCGGTCGGCGACATCGTTCCCACGCATCCGACGGGCGGCTTCGAGGTCGCCGAACTCGACTCCGGTCATGCGCTCGTGCTCCGCTCGGACACGGACCTCGTGATGGCCCAGGCCGCCGCTGCGTCGACCGCTGGGACCGAGGACAAGGGCACCGCCGGGGTCCAGGTGTCCGGGGCGATGCTGGGCGGCACGCCGCAGGACTTCTCGGCCAGCTGGGCGTTCGTCCTGGAACCCATGGACGGCGGGCGGACACGCCTCATCGAGCGCTTCCGGGTCTGGTTCGGACCCGCGGGCCCGGGACGCCAGCTCCTGGCCGGCCCGCTTCTCGGGTTCGGCGTCTTCGTGATGATGGAGCGCCAGATGCGCGGCATCCGCGATCGCGCCGAGCGGCTTGCGGCCACCGGCGGCGTACCCGTCACGCGGGTGGCATCCGCGCCCGAGGCGGGGGAGGCCACGACCGAGGCGCCGCCTGAGCCGGTCGGCATTCCCGGCTGACCCCGGGCCGCTGATCCGCGGGCGGCGCCGCCGCCCGCGGGGTGCCGCTGTGCACGTCGAGTCGCTGCCCGGCTCGAGGCCCTCGCCGATGCCGTAGGCTGTCCTCGTGGACATCCCCGACGTCGACCCCGGCTCCCGCCCGCCGCTGGCCGAGCGCGTCCTGGCGGAGCGAGTCCGTGCGGTACCGCCGTCGGGGATCCGGCGGTTCTTCGACATCCTGGCCACGATGGACGACGTCATCAGCCTGGGCGTCGGTGAACCCGATTTCGACACGCCCCGGGTCATCGTCGAAGCCGGCGTCGAGTCCCTCCGAGAGGGCCGGACGCACTACACGAGCAACTTCGGGACACTGGAGTTGCGCCAGGCGTTGGCCGCTCACCTCGACCGTCGGTACGGTGTCCGGTACGACCCGGCGACCGAGATCCTGGTGACGGTCGGTGCATCCGAGGCGCTGGACCTTGCCCTGCGAGCCACGTGCGATCCCGGCGATGAGGTCATCCTGCACGAGCCGTCGTACGTCGCGTACATCCCGGCGATCGTCTTCGCGGGCGGAACGCCGACCCTCGTGCCGACCCGATTCGAAGACGATTTCGCCCTGGATCCCGCAGCCGTCGAGGCTGCCGTCTCGTCACGGACGAAGGCCCTCTTCCTCGGGTATCCGTCCAACCCGACCGGGGCCGTCCTGCCGGAGGATGTCCAGGACGAGCTGGCGGCCATCGCCGAACGGCACGACCTGCTGGTCTACAGCGACGAGATCTACGATCGGCTCGCCTATGGGTCGTATCGGCATCGGGCCTTCAGCGCCCTCCCCGGGATGCGCGAGCGGACGATCCTGATGGGTGGATTCTCCAAGGCGTATGCGATGACCGGATGGCGCGTCGGCTACGTGGCCGCTCCAGCGGCGATCCTCGAGGGGATGGTCAAGGTCCACCAGTACGGGATCATGTCGGCCCCCACGGTGGCTCAGGACGCGGCCCACGCCGCCCTGCTGGAAGGCGAGGCGGACGTGGAGCGGATGGTCGCCGCGTACGACGGGCGGCGCCGGATCCTCGTCGACGGGCTGAACGAGCTCGGTCTCGACACGTTCGAGCCGAGGGGCGCCTTCTACGCCTTTCCCCGCATCACGTCGACGCGTCTGACCGACGAGGCGTTCACGGAACGCCTGCTGACGGAGGAACGCGTGGCCGTCGTCCCGGGGAGTGCCTTTGGCCCGTCGGGCGCCGGGCACGTCCGGATGTGCTACGCCACGTCAACCGAAGGCATCGAGGAGGCACTCCGGCGGATCGGTCGGTTCGTCGCTCGGCGGCGGAGCGAGCTCGATTGACGGCGTCATGACCGGGCCGGCCCAGCAGCCCGGGGACCTCGCGCCGCCCGCCGGTCAGGGCGGGCCCGGACTCTCGACCTTCCTGTTGACCGACATCGAGGGCAGCACACGGCTCTGGGAGGAGCACGCCGGGGCGATGGGCAGCGCCCTCGCCGTCCACGACGATCTCCTTCGATCGGCCATCGAAGGCGCCGGCGGCACGGTCGTCAAGACGATGGGCGACGGCGTCCTGGCCGTCTTCGCCGATCCGGCCGTGGCCGTCGGGGCGGCCATCCGGGCGCAACGTCACCTGCGCTCGACCGACTGGGGCCGGACAGGCCCGCTCAAGGTCCGGATGGCGATCCATACGGGTCCGGCCGAGAGCCGCGACGGTGACTACTTCGGCCCGTCCCTCAACCGTTGCGCCCGCATCCTGGCGATCGGGCATGGGGGGCAGGTTCTCGCCTCGGCCGTGACCGCGATCCTTGCCAGGGATCGGGTGGATCCTGACGTCAGCTTCCTCGATTGCGGCCCGCACCGGCTGCGTGATCTGGACCGTCCCGAACAGGTCTTCCAGGTCGCCGTCGAGGACATGCCGCAGGCGTTCCCCCCGCTCCGCTCCCTGAGCACACGAGGCTCGAACCTGCCGGTCCTGCTGACGTCCTTCGTCGGCCGCGAGCAGCACGTCGCGGATGTGCGACAGGCGCTGGAGCGGGCCCGCCTCGTGACGCTGATCGGGACGGGCGGCACCGGCAAGACGCGGCTCATGCTCCAGGCGGCGGGGGGACTGGTCGGGCGCTACCCCGATGGTGTCTGGCTGACGGAGCTCGCCCCGCTCGCCGACCCGGTCCAGATCGGACCGGAGATCGCCCGAGCTCTTGGCGTGCCAGAAGTGGCAGGCCTGCCTGCCGTCCAGGCCGTCTCGGACTTCGTGGCGTCCAAGGAGCTGCTGCTGCTCCTGGACAACGCGGAACACCTGATCGACGCGGTCGCGCAGATCACCGACCAGCTGCTCGCCCACGCTCCGGGGCTGCGCATCGTCACGACCAGTCGCGAGGCGCTGGCCGTCCCGGGCGAGGTGATCATCCAGGTCCCGTCGCTGGCGGTCCCGACCGGCGGCAGCCGGCCGGCGGGGTCGGGTCCGCCGGCGGACGCTTCGCTGGAAGAGATCGCCGCCACGGAGGCCGTCCGGCTCTTCAGCGAGCGGGCGACATCCGTCCTCCCGTCGTTCGAGCTGACGTCCTCGAACGTGGACGCCGTGGTCGAGATCTGCCGCCGCCTCGACGGCATCCCACTGGCGATCGAGCTGGCGGCGGCTCGGGTTTCGTCCATGTCGCCGGAGGAGATCGCCTTCGGTCTCGGCGACCGCTTCCGGCTCCTCGCCGGAGGGCGGCGGACGGCCGTGCCGCGCCAGCAGACGCTGCACGCGCTGATCGACTGGAGCTGGGATCTCCTCACGGATGACGATCGCCGTCTGCTGCGACGACTGTCGATCTTCGCGGGCGGATGGACCGTCATCTCGGCCGCGTCGGTGGTGGGCGACGGACCCGGCGATGCCGCCACGCCCGCGATCCTCGATGGTCTGACACGTCTCGTGGACCGCTCGCTGGTCAACGTGGACCGCGGCACGACCACCAGGTACCGCATGCTCGAGACGATCCGCCAATACGCGCGGGAGCGTCTCGTGGAGAGCGGCGAGGCGGAACTGATCGCTGATCGCCACTTCGCCCACTTCGCCGTCCTCGCCGAGGCGGCAGCCGCCGAGCTCAAGGGCGCGGCGATGGTCGACTGGCTCGATCGCCTCGACGCGGAGATCGACAACCTGGACACGGCCCTCGGATGGGGCCTCGAGACGGACCCGCAGGAAGCGATCGGGATGGCGACCTCGATGCTGTCGTACTGGGATTTCCGCGTGGCATCGTCGGACAACGATGCGCGCATCGTCCGAGCGATCGAGATCGCACGTCAGGCCGTCGCGGCATCCGGTTCGAGCGAGACGACGCAGCGCGCGCGGGCCGCCGCCCTCCTCGGGCAGGCTGCCCTCATCTGGGCCGGGTCGGGACGCGGGGAGGTGGCCCTGGCCTGGTCCTCGGAGGCGATCGAGCTGGCACGCTCGAGTGGGGACCGAGCCGCGCTCTTCACGGCGCTCGTGGGCAACGGGCTCGCGACCGCGTTCTCCGGCGCGAGCGGCGACATCGCGTCCTGGTTCCACGAGGCCCTCGGGATCGCGGCCGAACTCGGGGATTGGAACACGGTCGCGGTCGCGGCCGGGGGAGCCGCGGGCGGCATGGCGCCGGTCGACCCTGACGGCGCCGAGGCCTTCGTCAAGATCGCCATGGACGCGGCACGCCGGACCGTGAACCCGTATGCGATCGCCATGACCGCGATGGGACATGGGCGCCTGCTCGGCGTGATCGGCCGGACCGATGAGGCGATCCCGAGGCTTCAGGAGGCCATCGACGGATTCACGACGGTCGGTGATCAGCGTCTCCTCGCCGCCTGTCGGAGCGAACTCGGTCACGCCCTGCGTCGAAACGGCCGTCTGGACGAGGCCCTGCAGATCTACCAGGGAACCGTGGAGGAGTGGGTCCGGCTTGGCAACCGAGGCGCGGTGGCCAGCCTCCTCGAGAACATCGCCTTCGTCGCGATCGCCCGCGATCAGCCCGAACGGGCGGCCCGACTGCTGGGAGCCGCCGAGGCGATCCGTGAAGAATCGGGGAATCCGATGGTCGTCTCGGAGCGGCCCGACTGGGAGCGGTGGGTGGAGCGACTGCGGGCTGCGGGGGAGAGCGCGACTGTCGACGCCGACTGGGCATCCGGCCGCGCCCTCAGCACGAACGACGCTGTCGCGCTGGCAAGGAACTGACGGCGGGACCTCAGCTGCGCGCGGCCGGAGCCCTGTGCGACACTTGTGGTCATGCCCGCCTCTGCTGCCGAGACCGCTCCGACGGACCGCTACGAGGCCGTGATCGGCATCGAGATCCACTGCCAGCTGCGCACGACTTCGAAGATGTTCTGCGCCTGTTCGACGGCCTATGACGGCGCCGCGCCGAACACCCACGTCTGTCCCGTCTGCCTCGGGCTGCCGGGCGCGCTGCCCGTGATCAATCGGCGCGCCGTCGAGCTCGTGCTCGCGACCGGGTTGGCGATCGAGGCCACGACCCCCGCAGCGACGCGGTGGGACCGCAAGAACTACTTCTACCCGGACCTGCCGAAGGGCTACCAGATCAGCCAGTACGACCTGCCGCTCGCGTCGGCGGGACGTCTCACGGTGGACACGTCGGACGGTCCGTTCACGGTGGGCATCACGCGAGCTCACCTTGAGGAGGACACTGCCAAGCTCGTCCACGCGGTCACACCGGAAGGTCGCAGGGTCAGCCTCGTGGACTTCAATCGATCAGGTGCGCCCCTCATGGAGATCGTGACGGACCCGGTCATCCGGACCGCGGAACAGGCGCGTCGCTATGCGGAAGAGCTGCAGATGCTGCTCCGTTCGATCGGGGCATCCGATGCCGACATGGAGCGCGGACAGATGCGGGTCGAGGCGAACGTGTCGCTGCGCCCGGTCGGGACCGAGGCGTTCGGTACCCGGGTCGAAGTCAAGAACATGAACTCGTTCCGCTCGATGGAGCGGGCCATCGGGCATGAGATCGCGCGTCTCGCCGCGATGCTGGACGCCGGTGAGCCGCTGCGCCAGGAGACGCGCGGCTGGTCTGACGACCGGTCCGAGACGTACCACATGCGGTCCAAGGAGACCTCGGACGACTACCGCTACTTCCCGGAGCCGGACCTCCCGCCGCTTCACGTGGACCCGGCCTGGCTCGCTGCGCTTCGAGCCACGATGCCGGAGCTTCCGGCGGCGCGTCGGGCCCGCTATCGCGAGGCGATGGGACTGAGCGCCTACGACGCGGCGGTGCTTGTGGCCGATCCGGATGCGACCGGTCTGTTCGAGGCCACGCTCGCGGTCGACCCGGCCATCTCGGCCAAGTCTGTTGCGAACTGGGTGACCGGGGAGTACCTGCGGCTACGCAAGGCCGCCGACGCGGGGGACCCG
>JAOUEG010000062.1 GCA_029858845.1 Chloroflexota bacterium
GTAGGCCGCGATGCTGGCCCAGAACCGGGCTATCTCGAGCAGCAGCTCGGCACCGTGGTGGGCGAGGAACTCGCGGTCTCCCGTCGACTGGTAGTAGTGCCAGACGCTGTAGGCGATGGCGCTCCCGACGTGACGCTGGCGATCGGTCGGGTCCGGTAGCCAGCGGCCGGACATCGGGTTGAGGTGGAGCTGCTGGCTCTCTTCGCGGCCGTCACTGCCCGATTGCCACGGATACATCGCCCCGGCGAAGCCGGCGGCCAGCGCCGCCTCGCGCGCCTCCGGGAGCCGCCGATAGCGGTACATCAGCAGGGATCGTGTCAACTCCGGCAGCCGGAGGCTGAGGACCGGCAGGATGATCGCCTCGTCCCAGAGGATGTGGCCGCGATAGGCCTCGCCGTGGAGCCCACGCGCCGGTACGCCGACATCGAGATCCCGGCTGTTCGGGGACACCGTCTGGAGCAGGTGGACGAGATGCAGCCTCAGGATCCGGCGCGTCTCGCCATCCTCGCGATCGAGGTCGAAGTCGAAGCGATCCCACAGGTGGCTCCAGGCCGTGACGTGGCCCCTCAGCAGGCGGCCGAACGAACCCAGCCGCGGGAGCCAGCGCGCTGCCTCCTCCGCCGGTTCCGTGGTGGCCGGGTCGCGACTGGTGAAGATGGTCACGACCTTCTCAGCGGTGATCGCCTGGCCGCGCTCCAGCGAGAGGGCGAGATCCTGGCCGATCCAGCCCCGTCGCCGCGTCAGGCGACGCCGCACGACGACCGGCCCGTCGTCGCGGCAGGCGGAGATCCGTGCCGCCACCGCGACCCGGATGTGCGATTGACGGGTCTGCACCTCCAGGAGGATGCCGTCGTCGCCGACGGGAGCCGTACCGAGGGGCTCGAGATGGTTGCCGGCCAGCTCCCGGTAGCGCCTGACGAGGGTGTTCTGCACGGTCCCATCGATGGCCGCCCGGATATCGACGCGGCCGGCCCAGTCCTCAGCGCGGATCGTGGTCTCCAATGCACAGACGTGTGCCAGGTGCATGGCCACGAAGCGGCGCTCTGAAACACTCGTCGTCCGGCCGTCGGCGTCCCGGAATCGATAGCGCCGGCTGAGGACGGCGCGTCGGAGGTCCAGTTCCTGATGGTAGTCGAGCAGCTCGACACGAGAGAGGTCCAGCCAGGCGCCGCCGTCGATCCGGAACGTCAGCGGCAACCAGTTCGGCAGGTTGACCATGCTTTCGTTCTCGATGGTCTCGCCCGAGATCTCGCTCGCGAGTCGATCGAAGACGCCCGCACCGTAGGTGCCAGGGTAGTGGACGTCGTCCGCCGCGCGCTCCGGCGCCGCGCCGCGGGTGGCGACATACCCATTGCCGACCGCGCACAGCGCCTCGCGAAGGCCCTCGTTGTCCGGGTCGAAGCCCTCGTAGGACCACGTCCAGTCATGCATCGCAGGAACCTCCAGGGCATCTCCGGTCGCGTGGACGACCGATCACCTCCCGGAGGAGGTCCAGCAGCACCGGAACCTCGGCCGGGCGATCCAGTGCGAACAGCGCCCGTGTCGGCCGGTCGTCCGATTCTCCCCGGACCACGATCCCGATACCGGGTCGGCCGATGGCGCGGAAGCCATCCTCGTCCGTCTCGTCGTCCCCGACGTAGAGCGGCAGGACGCTGCGGCGATCGAGCCCCTGGGTGTCGAGCAGCCAGCGGATCGCCCGCCCCTTGTCCCAGGCGATGTCCGGACGGAGCTCAAGGATCTTCTTTCCGCCGGTGGGACGAAGGCCCGGATGGGTGGCGGCGGTGGCCGCGACGGCATCCTCGACGTCGCGGATGCGATCGCCCGCAACCTGGCGGTAGTGCGCCGTGATCGCGTAGCGCTTGCGCTCGAGGCGAGCGCCGGGGATCGGATCCAATCTCGGACGAAGGTCGCGCTCGGCAGATTCGAGGGTGGGCAGGGCCTCCGGGATCCGCTCGTGACGCTCGCCCGTGGGGCTGACGATGTCGAAACCATGACTCCCGGCATACCAGATCCCCTCGATCCCCACGAACCGGCGCACCTCCGCGAGATCGCGGCCGCTGACGATGGCCAGCGGTGCGAGCGCCGCGAGCCGCCTGATCGCCTCGCGAGCCGATTCCGGCAGGATGGCGCGATCGGGGTCGTCCACGATGGGGGTCAGGGTGCCGTCGTAGTCGAGGAACAGCGCCAGCTGGCGCGATGCCAGACGGACCTCGATCTCGCCGACATGGTCGAGCGCCGACGGAAGTCCGTCGATCCGCCGACCGGCCCACGTCCGATCGGGCAGCTCGAGCTCCCCCAGGTCGGTGACGACCGTGTCCGCACCGGCCCGACGCAGGGCTTCTGGATCGCCCGTCCGGTCCACGCCGATCACCTGGCAGAAGCCGCCATCGCGTCCCGCCTGCACCCCGGCAAGAGCGTCCTCGACGACGGCCGCCCGCGGCACCGCCACGCCCATCCTCCTGGCGGCTTCCCGGAAGACGGCCGGATGTGGCTTGCCCGCCAACCCCAGATCGGCGGCGACGACGCCGTCAACCCGGACGTCGAAGAGGCGTCCCAGACCGGCCGCCTCGAGCACCTCCTTCGCGTTGCGGCTCGACGAGATCACCGCGGACGGGAGCCCCTCGACGGCGAGGGCATGGACCAGCTCGACGGTGCTCGGGTACGGACGCGGGCCGGTCTCATGAAGACCCTCAAGGAAGTAACGGTTCTTGCGGAGACCGAGCCCCTGGACCGTGGCGGCGTCCGGCGAGTCCTCGGGCCCGCCCTCGGGCACGCTGATGCCCCGGGAGGCCAGGAAGCTCCTTACGCCGTCGTTGCGGGGCTTCCCGTCGACGAACCGGCGGTAGTCCGACTCGATGTCGAACGGGACCACCGGCACGTCGGTGGCCTCGGACCGCGCCTCCAGGAATGCGTCGAACATGCGCTTCCAGGCGGCCGCGTGGACGGAGGCGGTGTCCGTTACGACGCCGTCCATGTCGAAGATGACGCCCGCAGCCTCGTCGGCCAGCATCGCCATGACCCAACGGTACCCGGAAGCGGGCGAGGCGTCGTGCGGGGTGGCGCGACGCGAGACGAGTCGAGCCGGTGCGCCGAGCGCGGCGGCTCGGATCGAGGGGACGGATCAGAAGCGGGGAATGGCGCGCCCGGCGAGACTCGAACTCACGACCTTTAGGTCCGCAACCTAACGCTCTATCCACTGAGCTACGGGCGCACGCTTCGCCGCTGGCCCTGGAGAGGTCTGGCGGAGAGGGAGGGATTCGAACCCTCGAAGCAGGTTACCCCACTTGGCGGTTTAGCAAACCGCTGCACTAGACCTCTATGCGACCTCTCCGTCGCCACGGCGGCCGACATCCTATCACGAGCCCACGTCCCGACCGCTTCGACCGGACCGGCCCGGCTGGGCAAGTGGCGAAGTCCTCCACCGTGCCTCGAGATTGACACTGCCGGACCGCTGGGCGACACTCCGTGGACGCATGAGCCACTACTTCTACTTTCGATGCCCGGCATGAACGTCTCCGGTCGCTAGGACCGGGGGCACAGGTCGTGCCGGGCAAACGAAGCAGAGGCAAGACCTCTGCTTTTTTGTTTGGCCGACCGACCGGCGAGGAGACAGACCGCGATGTTCGTCGTGATGACCGTCGGCGCCAGCGAGGCCGACGTCCTGGGGGTCAAGAGCCACATCCTGGGCGAGGGGATGACTCCCTACGACCACGCCGGACCCGAGCGCATCGTGATCGCGGTGGTCGGCGACATCGGCCCACTCAAGCAAGTCCTTGCCAGTCGTCTCGCGAGCCTGCCCGGCGTCGAGGCGGTCACCCCGATCTCCCGACCGTTCAAGCTGACTTCTCGCGAGTTCCATCCCGAGGACACCGTCATCCAGGTGCTCGACGCGGTCGTCGGCGACGGATCCCTGACGATGATGGCCGGCCCGTGCTCGATCGAGAGCCGCGATCAGCTGTTCGAGACGGCCGACGTGGTCAAGGCTGCGGGTGCCACGGTCCTGCGCGGAGGCGCCTTCAAGCCGCGGACGAGCCCGTACGCGTTCCAGGGCCTTGGCGTCGAAGCACTACGGTATCTGGCCGAGGCCCGGGAGCGGACCGGCCTGCCCGTCATAACCGAGGTGATGGAGCCATCCCAGGTCGACATCGTGGCCGAGTACGCGGACATCCTCCAGATCGGCACCCGCAACATGCAGAACTACTCGCTGCTACGTGATGTCGGCCGAGTCGCCCGCCCGGTGATGCTCAAGCGCGGGTACGGGGCCACCGTCGAGGAATGGCTGATGGCCGCCGAGTACATCGTCAGCGCTGGGAACCCCAACGTGATCCTCTGTGAGCGCGGCATCCGGACGTTCGAGACCTACACCCGCAACACGCTCGACCTGAGCGTGGTCCCGCTCCTCCACCACCTGACCCACCTGCCGGTCATCGTCGATCCCTCGCATGCCACGGGCAAGCGCTGGCTGGTCAAGCCGCTGGCGATCGGCGGGGTCGCCGTCGGGGCGGACGGCGTCATGGTGGAGGTCCACCCGACACCGGACGACGCGCTGTCCGACGCGGAACAGCAGCTCACGCTCGAGCAGTTCCAGGATCTGATGCGGACCCTCATCCCCGTCCATGAGCACGTGCGTGGCCTGCATGACGACCCGGTCGCTCCGGCCACCGAGATCGTCGCGGGCACAGCGGGGTTGTCCAAGCATTGAGCCCCGCCGGAACCTCCACGGTCACTCCGGCCGCGCGACTTCGCGGCGAGTTGCGGCTGCCCGGTGACAAGTCCGTCAGCCATCGAGCCCTGATCCTTGCGGCCCTGGCGAACGGCAAGAGCCGGATCAGCGGGGCCGGCGACGGCGCCGACATCCGCTCCACCGCCGGGATCATGCGGGCGCTCGGAGTCACTGTCGAGCGTGTGGCCGAGGGCGAGGGGCGGGTCGACTACCTGGTGACCTCGCCCGGCGCCGATGGTCTCCGCGAACCCGACGACATCCTCGACTGCGGCAACTCGGGGACCAGCCTGCGGCTCGCGGCCGGGATGCTCGCAGGACTACCGATGACCTGCCTGCTCACCGGCGACGATTCATTGCGTCGCCGTCCGGTCGCCCGTATCATCGAACCCCTGCGTCGCATGGGTGCGGTGCTCCACGCTCGCCGGCACGATTCCCTTCCTCCCCTGACCGTCGTCGGGACCACGCCGCTGCAGGCGGTGGACTACAGCACGCCTGTCCCGTCGGCCCAGGTGAAGTCGGCCATCCTGCTGGCGGGTCTCCGGGCCGAGGGGCAGACGACGATCCGGGAACACGTCGCGACGCGCGACCACACGGAGCGGATGCTGCGGGCACGCGGAGTACCGATCCGGCGAGAGGACCAGGATGACGGCCAGGTGGCCTGGACGGTGCAAGGAGGGGTCGAGGTGCGGGCGATCGACCAGCGCGTCCCGGGCGACATCTCGGCCGCCGCCTTCTGGCTTGTCGCGGGCGCGATCCATCGGGACGCCGAGCTCACGCTCCGGGACGTCGGGGTGAATCCGACCCGCCGGGCCGTGGTCGACATCCTTCGCACGATGGGCGCTCACATCGAGGAGCTGCCGGCCGCCGCGTCCGCTGCGCTCCGGGTGGACGACGGCATCGGGGAGCCGATGGCGGATCTCATCGTGCGGTCGTCCGAACTGCACGGTGTGGACCTCGGGCCGACCGAGGTGGCAGCCGCGATCGACGAGATCCCGATCCTTTGCCTTGCAGCGACCCGGGCCCGGGGCACGACGGTGATCCGAGGCGCGGGCGAGCTCCGCCACAAGGAATCGGACCGGCTCGAGGGGATCGCGGCGGGTCTGCGGGCGGTCGGTGCCCGGATCGATGTGGAGGGGGACGACCTTCGCATCGAGGGGGGCGACGACCTTCGCGGCGCGGTCACCGACAGCCTGGATGACCACCGACTCGCGATGACGTTCGCCGTCGCGGGCCTCATCGCCACGGACGAGGTGACCATCGAGCGGTCCGGTTCGGCCGCAGTCTCCTACCCGACCTTCTTCCACGACCTGCAAGGGGTACGAGCATGACGAAGCGTGTGGTCCTGATCGGCCATCCCGTCGCCCATTCGCTGTCGGGCGCGATGCAGCAGGCAGCGTTCGACAAGCTCGGGATCGACGCCCGCTACGAGCTCTGGGATCGGGCGCCCATCGCGCTGCCGGACGCGATCGGCGAACTGCGGGATGACGCGTTCCTCGGCGCCAACGTCACGATCCCTCACAAGGAGCGCGTGGTCCCGCTCGTGGACCGCCTGACCGAGGAGGCCCAGGCAACGGGCGCCGTCAACACGATCACGCGCGAGGGCAAGCGACTGGTCGGCCACAACACGGACGTCCCCGGGTTCAAGGTCGCACTCGACCACCTGGTCGGGAGGCAGAAGATGCCGCGCCAGGCCGTGGTACTCGGCGCAGGCGGTGGGGCTCGGGCCGTCGTATACGGCCTGATCACCGAGGGCTTCCAGCGGATCATCGTGTTCAATCGCCATCTCCATCGCGCGGAGGGGCTCGTCAAGCATTTCGGTCGGAGCGCCTCCCACATGGACCTCCGCGCGATGCCGTGGCACGAATCGATCATCGAGGCGGAGCTCGCCAAGACGAAGGTACTCGTCAACGCCACGTCCATCGGCCTCACCTCGGAGGACAGCCCCGTCCCCGCAGAGGCTCTCCATGGCGAGCTACTCGTGCTGGACCTGATCTATGCCCGGACCCGGCTGCTGCGCGATGCCGAAGCCATCGGCGCGACCATCGCCGACGGCGAACTGATGCTGCTGCACCAGGGCGCGGCGGCATTCACCCTGTGGACCGGACAGCCGGCGCCGCTCGAGGTGATGCAGGCGGCACTGGTGGAGGCTCGCTCGTCCGGACTCCGCTCCGCCGAGGGCGAGCCGGCCGGCGGCGACTCCAGCGAACCCACGGCGGCCACGGTCGAGTGACCGCGTTCCGGTTCCTCACGGCGGGTGAATCGCACGGCCCCACGCTCGGCGCCATCGTGGAGGGGGTCCCGGCCGGGCTCATGGTGACCGAGACGATGATCGCGGCCGACCTTGCCAGGCGCCAGAAGGGCTACGGTCGCGGCGCGCGTCAGGCGATCGAGCAGGACCGCGCGGAGATCCTCGGTGGCGTACGGCACGGCCGGACGCTGGGGTCACCGGTCCTCCTGCTGGTCCACAACCGCGACTGGGAGAACTGGACCCGGGTCATGCAGGTCGCGCCGCTCTCCGACGAGGAAGCCGCGGACCTGGCCGCCTCAGCCGATGACGGGAACAAGCGCGCGACGCCGGTGACACGGGTACGGCCCGGCCATGCCGACCTCGCCGGCGCCCTCAAGTACGACTTCAACGACGTCCGCAACGTGCTCGAGCGAGCCTCCGCCCGCGAGACGGCCGCCCGCGTCGCCGCGGGCGCCATCGCCCGGGCCTTCCTGCATGAGCTCGGGATCGAGATCTGGTCGTTCACCGCGGAGGTCGGCGGCGTCGCGCTGGATCCGGCCCGCGCGACCCGGTCGCGCGAAGAGACCGAGGCATCGCCGCTGCGCTGTCCGGACCCCGCCGCGGAGGCAGCCATGACGGCCAGGATCGACGAGGCACGATCGGCCGGAGACACGGTCGGTGGCGTGTTCGAGGTCGTCGCCCATGGACTGCCCATCGGACTCGGGTCGTACGTCCACTGGGATCGACGGCTGGACGCGGCCCTGGCCGGGGCCGTGATGAGCATCAACATCGTCAAGGGCGTGGAGTTCGGCCTGGGCTTCGAGCAGACCCGGCGGTTCGGATCAACGGTTCACGACGTCATCGAGGGCCGTGACGACGATGGGCGCTGGATCCACCGGTCCAACAACGCCGGTGGCCTGACGGGTGGAGTCACGAACGGCGAACCACTCGTCGTCCGTGGTGCCGTCAAGCCGATCTCCACCCTGGCCCGGCCACTCCCATCAGCCGATCTCATCACCGGCGACGCGGTGGACAAGGCGCACTACGAGCGCAGCGACATCAGCGTCGTTCCGGCGGCAGGCGTGGTGGCGGAGGCGATGGTCATGTTGACGCTCGCAGCGTTCGTCGTCGAGAAGTTCGGTGGCGACACGGTGGACGACGTCCGGACGGGTCTTGACGCCTATCGATCGCGCATCACCGTCCCGGCCGAGACCCCGGTCGCCGGGGGCGCGGCTCGACGGTCGGCGAAGGCCGTCGGCCCATCGGGCGCCTCCGGTTTGACCGGCACCGACGAGGCCGGCTCCGGCGGCGACGACTGAGGCGCGGCGTCGTGGATATCGTGCTCGTCGGGCTGCCGGGCAGCGGCAAGAGCGTGGTGGGTCGCCGCCTGGCCCACCGCCACGGTGCCGAGTTCATCGACGTCGACGCACGGATCGAGCGTGCCGACGGGCGCCCGATCCCGGCCATCTTCGAAGACGACGGTGAACCGGCCTTCCGAGCCATGGAGCGAGAGGCGGTGGCGGATCTTGGCCCGCCCGACGCCGAGCCCGGCATCAGGCGAGTCATCGCGACGGGGGGCGGAGCGGTCGTGGACCCGCGCAATCGATGGCAGCTGTATCACGGCCGCCGAAGCGTCTGGCTGGACGGGCGACCGGAGGTCATGGCCCAGCGGCTCCGACGATCCCCGAACGTGCGGCCCCTGATCGCGGGGCGTGATCCGATCGGGGCGATCCGTGACCTTGCCGCCCGGCGCCAGCGGTTCTACGCGGGCGCGG
>JAOUEG010000468.1 GCA_029858845.1 Chloroflexota bacterium
GCGCCGCATCACCTCTCACTCGGCCCTCTAGGACGTGACGACCTCGCCCGGCTGATCGGATCCATCGAGGGTGAGCGGCCGTCCGCGAGCGTCCTGGTCATCGTCGCGGAGCGGTCCGGCGGACGACCGCTCCTTGCCGAGGAGCTCCTCGCGGCCCGTCGCGAACTCCCGACGGTGTCGCTCACGTCATCCTTCGACGACCTCGTGCTCGCCAGGATCGCGGCACGGTCCCCGGAGTGCCGACGGGTCCTGCGCCTCCTCGCGCCGGCAGGCCGGCCCCTGGGTCGCAGCACCATGGCCGCGATCGCCGAGGTCTTCGAACGCGCCGCAGCCAGCGCGCCGCCGCGGTCGTCCAGCGCTCCGCGTCGCGGCGACGGCGTCCTGGACGCGGATCTGACGGCGGGACTCGACGAGGGGACCGAGTTCGGCTTCATCGTCGAGGGGCCGGACGGACTGGCCCTCCGGCACGAGCTCGTCGGTCGGGCGATCGAGGCCGACCTGTTGCCGACGGCTCGGGTCCGACATCACGCCGCCGTCGCGACCGCGATGGCGGATCACCCGTTCATGGCGATGCATCACCACCTGATCGGGCACGATGCACCTGCCGCCGGCCTCGCGGCCGTGGCGGCATCGGATGCCGCCGCGATCGTGGACGCCCCGGCTGACGAACTCGCCGCCCTGGAGCTGGCGATCTCCGTCCGTGGGGCCGCTGAGCTCGGATCGGTCGGTCGGCGCACCCGTCGGAGTCGGCCCACTCGTGCAGTGGCCGCGAGCGTGGACGGGGGCAAGGCCCGATCGACTGGCGAGGACGTGACGCTCACGGATCTGGACCGCCGTGCCGCCGAGGCCGCGTTCGCGGCCGGGCAGGCCGGCCGAGCGGCGGCCTATCTCGATGCGGTCATCGCCGGGTCGGATGCCCGCAGGGACCGCGCCCGCCTCGGGCTGACCTACGATCGCCTGGGGCAGGTCCTGCGCGTCGCCGGCGATGCCGATGGCGCGCTGGCCGCACGGCGCCGCGCCGTCGAGCTCGTGCCGGCCGGTCCTTCTCAGGCGCGGGCAGCCGTGGTCGCGGGGCTCGCCCAGGTCAGGATGCTCGAGGGGACGTTCTCGGAATCGGAGCGCTTGGCGCGAGAAGCGATCCGGGTGGCGCGCGCCTGTGATCCTCCGGCACACGAGTGGGAGTTGCACGCGACGACGACACTCGGCGTTTCCCTCGGCTGGCGTGCCGATCCGGAGTCCGCCATCGCCCTGCTGGGCGACGCCCGGAAGATGGCCGAGGGCCTGGGCGACCTCGATGAGCTCTTCCGGATCTATGCCAACCTGACCACCTTGCTCGATCTAGCGGGCCGCCACGAGGAGGCCGTGACGGTGGCCTCGGAGGGGATCGCCGCCGCACGAGCGGCGGGATTGGAGGCCGTGTACGGGAACTTCCTGCGGGGCAACGCGGCCGACTCGCTCTTCCTCCTGGGGCGATGGCAAGAGGCGCGCTCGCTGAGCATGACCGCGCTTGAGTGGTTGCCGGCGGGCGTCTACTTCCTCAACACCATGGTCGCCCTCGCCACGGTCGAGATCGAGATGTCCGCAGGCGAGAACGCGGGACGCCTCCTGGGGCAGACGATGCTGGAGCTCGAGGCCGTGCGGGATGCTCAGCTCGCCGTCCCGCTCCACCTCGCGTCGGCATCGTTCGCCCTCTGGCGCGGCGACGTCGCCGATGCCCGACGGGCAGCCGACCGCGGCTGGGGCCTCGTCCAGGGGACCGAGGACTGGATCCTCGCGGCCCGTACGGCGGCCACGACGGTCGAGGTGGACGCGGCCGCCGCCATCGAGGCGCGGGACCGTCGCGATCTCGCCGGCCTTGCCGCCGCCAGGGAGCGTGCCCATGCCGTGACGAAGACCGCAGCGGCGATCGTGCGCCGTCATGGCGTGGCCCCCTCACTGGGCTCTCGTCGCCTGGCGAACGCCTGGCTGGCGACAGCCCGCGCGCACCGGCGCCGGGTCGACGGCCGTGACGACCCGGCGACGTGGGCGGCGGTGGCAGGCGGCTGGTCGGACCTCGCCATCCCGTACGAGCAGGCCCGGGCTCGGTGGCGCGAGGCGGAAGCGATCCTCGGGTCTGGCGCCGG
>JAOUEG010000469.1 GCA_029858845.1 Chloroflexota bacterium
CCTCGGTCGGCCCCAGGGATCTCGCGGACAGCGGCACGGACGTCGCCTAGATGGTCCGGAAGGCCTGCAACGGCAACGGGCTGCTTGAGGCCTTTCGAGCCGGGGCCGCGAACCTCGAGGTTCACGTCGACGAGATCAACAACCTCAATGTCTACCCGGTTCCGGACGGCGACACGGGATCGAATATGTTGGCGACCGTCCGTGCGGCACTGGATGAGGCGGAGGGCGCCGCCGGAGGATCGGCCGAGCGAGTCGCCGCGGCGATCAGCTTCGGTGCCCTCATGGGCGCCCGTGGCAACTCGGGAGTCATCACCAGCCAGATCTTCCGGGGCATGTCCGAGGGGATCGCCGGCAAGAGCCGCTTCAACGGCCTGGACCTTGCCCACGCCTTGAGCGAGGGCGCGCGGACGGCCTACGGCGCGGTCGCAAAGCCGGTCGAGGGTACGATCCTGACCGTCATCCGCGAATCTGCCCAGGCGGCCGTGATCGCCGCAGAGCGGGACAACGATATCGAGACGGTCCTCGCCGCGACGGTGGACGCGATGGAGCGGTCGGTCGCAAAGACGCCGAGCCTGCTCGCGATCCTGCGTGAGGCCGGGGTCGTGGACTCGGGCGGTCAGGGCCTGTACCGCCTCTTCCAGGGCGCCCTGCTGGATCTGACCGGCAGGACCCCGGTCGGAGTGGCCCGCGAGGGGGCCCTGGCTGGGGTCAAGCCGAGCACGCTGGTCGCCCATGCGGACGAGGGTTTCGGCTACGAGACCATGTTCCTCCTCCGAGCCGCAGGGCACGAGCCGCTGGACGTGGACGCAGTCCGGGACCACCTGGAATCGATCGGAGAATCGGTGCTTGTCGCGGGCGACGCCCGGGCGCTCAAGGTCCACGTCCACAACGAGCGGCCGGACCTGGTGATCGGGTACGGACTGACCGTCGGCAGCCTGAGCCGCATCACCGTCGAGAACCTGGACAACCAGGCCAAGGACGTCCGCGAGTCGCGCGCGATGGAATTCACCGGGTCCCCTCCGTCGGTGGCGATGCCCGCCACCACGTCGGCCGGATCCAGCAACGGGTCGGGTGCGGTGACGGACCTCGCAGACCTCGCGGTCGTCGCGGTGACATCGGGGGAGGGCCTCGCAGCGATCTTCCGCGATTTCGGCGTCGCCGCCGTCGTGCAGGGAGGCCAGTCGGCGAACCCGAGCACGGGCGAGCTGCTCGATGCGCTCAGCGCGGTATCCGCCAGGCAGATCCTGCTGCTGCCGAACAACCCCAACGTCGTGCTGGCGGCGCGTCAGGTGGCGACGCTCAGCGAGCGACCGGTCGCCGTCGTACCCACGAGGAACTCGGCCGAGGGGTTCGCCGCTCTGCTGGCCCTGGACCCGTCGATGGATGCAGCCGCCAACGTCGCCGCGATGACCGAGGCGGGCCGCTCCGTACAGACCGTCGTGGTCACCGAGGCTGTTCGGGACGCGGTGATCGGCGGCCGGAAGGTGAAGAAGGGTCAGACGATCGCGCTTGATCCGGACGATGGCCTCGTCGCCGTCGACGGCGATCGCGAGCGTTGCGTCCTGTCCGCCATGGCGAGCCTCGTCCCGGGCTATGAACTCGTCACCGTGTTCTATGGCGACGGTGCCGATCTTGGGGAGGCCGAGGCGGTTGCCCGTCGGATCGGGACGGAGTTCGCCGGCGTCGAGGTCGAAGTCCGTCATGGCGGCCAGCCGTTCTATCGGTACCTCATCTCCGCCGAGTAGGCGGACGTCCATGGCGAGTCGCGCGACCGCCCGGTCCACCGCGCACCCGGCCGCAGGCCCACCTGACGACCCGGCGGCCCTGCTGGCCACGCCGCTGCACCGTTCGGGACTCACCGCGGCTCCGACCCTCCGCCGCGCCGGGGTCCGCCTCGGTTGGTACGACGTGCGCGACCTCCTGTTCCACCTGCCGCGCCGGTACGACGACCTGCGCGAGATGACCCGTATCGGCGACTTGCGCGACATCGACGACGGCTCGGTCGTGTCTACTCGGGCCGCGGTCCTGGACGTGCGGGTCGAGGCAAGCTTCCGGCGCCGGATCCAGCGGACCGTCGCGACGCTCCAGGATCCGACCGGCCGGATCGATGCGACGTGGTTC
>JAOUEG010000470.1 GCA_029858845.1 Chloroflexota bacterium
GCGCGTCGGGATGGGACTGTCACGCGACCAGGAGATCGACTACGCCCTGGAGCGCAACATCGAGATCCCCATCACCAAGGCCTCGCCGTACTCGATCGACGTCAACCTGTGGGGCCGCTCCTGCGAGACGGGCGTCCTCGAGGACCCGTGGACGACACCCCCGCCCGACGCCTACGAATGGACGGTCGCTCCGTCCGATGCACCGGCACCGGCCGAGGTCGTGATCGCCTTCGAGGGTGGCGTACCGGTCGCCCTCGACGGCGAGCGCCTGGACCCGGTCGTGCTCGTGGAACGGCTCCACGACCTGGGCGGTGCGCACGGCGTCGGCCGCATCGACCATGTCGAGGACCGACTCGTCGGCATCAAGAGTCGCGAGATCTACGAGGCTCCTGCGGCATCCATCCTGCACACGGCGCATCACGCCCTGGAGGGCCTGACGCTCTCGCGGGACACCCTGCGGTTCAATCGCTTCGTCGCCGACGAGTTGGCCCGACTGATCTACGACGGCCTCTGGTTCAGCGCCCTGTCGCGCGACCTGCGGGCCTATGCGGCGTCATCGCAGCGGGTGGTGAGCGGTGACGTCCGGATGCGCCTGGACCACGGCCAGGCCGTCGTCGTCGGGCGCCAGTCGCCGCTCTCGATGTACGACAGGAGCCTCGCCACCTATGACGAGGGCGACGCCTTCGACCACGCCTCGGCGGTCGGGTTCATCGAGATCTTCGGCCTGCCGCTGCGAGTCGAAGCCGCCCGTCATGGCGCGGTCGGGAAGCACCATGGGGCTGCCTGGACCTGGACCGATCCGCTCCTGGCAGACCTGCCGACCATCGTCACCGACCCCGAGACCGCTTCCGTCTGAGGAGCGTCGCGGCCGGTCGGCCGGGGCAGGTCCGCTCGCCGAGCCGGCCGGAATGCGCGATGATCGAGGCGTCATGCCGAAGCCCGGTGCGATCGAACCTCGCGCCACGACGACCACCGCCGCCACTCCGGTCACGGCGGCGACGCCTGCGTCTCCCGAGCGACTCCGGGAGCTCGCCTTCCTGCGCGACATCGCCCAGCTGGCGACATCCGCCCGCGATTGGGACGAGCTGATGCGCACGATCGTCGATGGCACGACCGCCGCCATGGGGGTGGAGGTCTGCTCGTTCTACCTGGCCGACCACGAGCACACCCGACTGACGTTGGCGGCGACCAACGGCCTCGACCGATCACAGGTGGGCAAGGTCAGCCTGGCCTGGGGCCAGGGCATCACCGGGCGCGTCGCCGCTTCGCGACGACCGGTCGCGGTGGATGACGTCACCCGGGACGAGCGGTTCGCCTGGGTCCGCGGGTTCGACCAGGAAGCACTTGCCGGCATGCTGTCGGTCCCGCTCGTGTGGCACGACGGGGTCGTCGGCGTGCTCAACGTCCAAACGCGCGACGCGCGACGATTCAGCGACGACGAGATCGAGTTCCTGCAGACGATCGCGGCCCTGCTGGCCGGCATCGTCGAGAAGGGACGCCTGACGGCGGAAGTCGAGGCGCGCCTCGCGGAACTCACCGCGCTCGATGCCGCGCGGGCCGAATTGCTGAGCGTGGTCACCCACGAGCTGCGGACCCCGCTGTCCATCGTTCGCGTCTACGTGGAGCTGCTGGCCGAGGCGGCCGCGGCCGGCAACGCGACCCCCGCGGCGGACGAGTGGCGAGCGGCCGCCGACGATCAGCTGCGGCGACTGGACCGGCTCGTGGACTCGATCCTGGCCTCGGTTCGCGGCGAGGGGCTGACGGGTCTGTCGCGGGCCCCGTTCGACGCCGTCCAGGCTGTCGACGAGACGGTCGAGACCCTGCGGCTCTTGCTACGTCCGCACCCGATCCGATGGGATCGGCCGGACAGCCCGATGACAGCGATCGGCGACGACGCCCGCTTCCGCCAGGTCCTCGAGCAGCTGCTGGAGAATGAGTCCAAGTACGCGCCGAAGGATCAGGGCGTGAGCATCGGCATCTGGCGCATGGGCGGCGAGATCCACGTCTACGTCACGGACGACGGGCCAGGCGTGCCGATCGAGGACTGGGAGAGCGTGTTCGAGCCGTTCGTTCGGATCGCGAGTCGTGGCCGTGCCGGCGGGCGCGGATCCGGGATCGGA
>JAOUEG010000471.1 GCA_029858845.1 Chloroflexota bacterium
CGGCGCCGGCGAGCATCACCACCGGGCCCTGGGTGGCGAGGACGGCCTCCCGCTGGGCCTCGTTCAGGTCGTCGAGCAGCCGCGCGGGGTCGGGAAGGGACACACCCACAGTATGAAGCCGCCGACGCTCCCGGGGCTTGCTCGCCCGGGAGGCCGGCCGCGGCCCCGCGGCAACCCGCTCGCCTACTCCGCCCGGGCGACCGTCACGTCGATCGACTCGTAGGAATCGAGCGTCTTGAGCTCGGCGACGGCGGCGTCGTCCGCGAGTGGCGCCAACTTCGTCCCGGACGTGCCCATCAGACCGGAGAAGACGAGGTCGCCGCTGCCGGATCGGCGCACCTCCATGTCCACGACGCCATCGGCCGGGACCGCCAGCAGGTCCAGGACGACGCGCGGGATGTTGAACGAGCCGCGAGCCTTGTGCGTCTCGATGCGATAGCGCACGGCCGGCCGCTCGCGCAGCTGTCCGTCCTCGGCCAGGATCTCGTATCCGGTCCGGCCGGAGACCGCACGTCGACGCTTGGGCGGGGCGAATTCAGCCAACCCGGCCTCGACGTCCCGGCGGATGGCCTCGTTGGCGGCCGTGTCCAGGCCGGTCGTGAATGCCGCGACCGCCTCGGTCGTATGGCCGGCGCGACCGGCGACCGTGATGACGCGCGTGGCGAATGCCCCCAGCCGCGGATCCGCCAGCCAGGGCGTCACGGCATCGATCGCCTCCACGCCATGCTCGGCGATGGCGTCACGGAGCTGGATCCGCGTCTCGGGCGGCGCCTCTTGAGCGGCCTTCAAGAGCGACTTGAGCGACTTCATCGCGCCTCCCCCGTCAACCGACGGAAACCGGGCGTAGGCTCAGCGTCAGACGCTGAGGACGTGCTGGACTCGGCTGGCAGCCCGCCTCGAACGATGGTAGCGCCGTACCGGGTCACGGGTGGCGGTGTCTCGCACGGGTGGACACGCCGGGTCGCTGATCACTCGCGACCAGTCACCCGTGCCAGAGTCGCCTCGAGGAACGCCTCGTCGTGAGCCTCCTCGTCCACGCCCAGCTCGCGGTCCTGGCGCCAGCGGTGGACCCCGAAGCAGAGCGCGATGGCCGAGGCATCGGCACGCCAGCGTCCAAGGACCGGCGCGGGCGCGTCCTCAAGGTACGCGGCCAGGGTCCGATCCGCGAACGGCCAGCCCAGGAAGTAGGCCAGGGACGCGAACTCCCAGGCCGCCGGCGCCACCAGGGATTCACCGAAGTCGATGATGCCCAGCGACCCACCCTCGTCGAGGATGTTCTCCTCGTGCAGGTCGCTGTGGACCGGGACGGCCGGACCGCGGCGCAGCGCCGCTCGCACGGGTGGGGCCGTGCCCTCTATTCGGTCGGCAAGATCCGGCCGAGCGGCAAGGGCCGGGTGGTCCGCCAGTCGAGCGCCGCCGAGCGGCCAGAGCGGACGCTCGCACCAGGCCAGCAACCCGGCCTCCATCTCCGCCGCCTCGCCGCGCAGGATCCCTTCGCGGACCACGAGGCCCCCGTAGCCGTCTATCCCCAGGGCATGCATCGTGCGCAGGAACGCCGCGAGCGGGGCCGCCGCCCGCTGGTGCTGCCCGACCGGCAGCGGCACGCCGGGCAGGTGGGTCGTCAGCGAGAACGGCGGACCGTCCCAGTCGCCGAGGTCCCAGTTCCCGGCGATCGGCGTTGGCACGTGGGCGCCCGCGGCCATCAGGCGTGCCATCACTGCGTGCTCCATGGCGTACGTGACCGCGAACCCGGTCGTGCCGTTGGCGACACGGAGAACGGCGCGTCGGTCGCCCGGGTCGACGAGCCAGGCATCGCTGGCGAACCCGACCCCGATCGGCGTCAGGCGAGCCCCATCGAGGCCCGTCGCCGCGAGGATCGCTCGGGCTGCCGCGTCGTCGTGCACCGGCGGATGGTAGCCGCGCCGGTGCGGTGCGTCAGCGGCCATGGCTGGCGGGCCACCGAGGCACCATCGCCCAGGCGTGCGCGGTGCGCTGGCGCACCGGATTCTCGGCCCCGCCGGTCACCCCTAGCGACGCCCCGACCCCGAGGCGTACGATGCCGGCGAAGCGCCGTCCGAGGCGGTGATGATGTCCCTCCCGCCACGTCGTTC
>JAOUEG010000472.1 GCA_029858845.1 Chloroflexota bacterium
AGCGGATGGCCGGCTGAGCGAACAGCCCTACGCGGTGCGCCTGGTGGCCGATGCGCGTCGCGAGACCCCGGAAGCGACCCTGACGGAACTGGCCGAGCACCTGGAGCTGCATCGTTCGGCGGTCCAACGCGCATTGGAGCGCCTCGAGCGGCTTGCCGAGGACGATCCGGCGCCGGTCGCTGGCCGCCGGTCGGCGGTGCGGTCGTCGCCGCGGCCGTCGCGGGCCGATGGCACTCTGGCATGATTCCGTACATGCGTGACGTCATCGTGGCCGCCAACTGGAAGATGCATACGACGCCCGATGACGCGGGGTCCCTGGCCTCGACGATCGCGGGCCGGACGCGCGAGGTCGGCGTCACACGGGTCATCTGCCCGCCGTTCGTCTGCCTCGCGGCCGTCCGCGATGCTCTGGCCGACGCCGATCCGTCCGTTGCCGTCGGGGCGCAGACCATCCATCACGAACTGGCCGGGGCGTACACGGGCGAGATCGCGGCCCCGATGCTGGCCGGCCTGGCCACCTGGGTGATCCTCGGCCACTCCGAACGGCGGCGGGATGCCGGAGAAACGGACGACGTCATCGGACGCAAACTCGGACGGGCGATCGAGGCCGGCCTCCGGCCGATCCTCTGCGTGGGAGAGCAGCTGGACGATCGCGAGGCAGGGATGGCAGCCGAGGTCGTCGATGGCCAGCTGCGGGGGGCGCTCGCGCAGCACGAGCCCGCCGCGACTGATGCCGCGAACCTTGTGATCGCGTACGAGCCCGTCTGGGCGATCGGGACGGGACGCCACGCGACGGGCGCGGACGCCGCCGCCATGGCGGACACCATCCGGCTCACCCTCGGAGGCCTGGGCTGGCCGGATCGTGGGTCCCGCGTACCCGTCCTGTATGGCGGCAGCGTCACCAGCGCCAGCATCGGCGAGTTCCTGGCCGAGCCCGCCATCGACGGGGCGCTCGTGGGTGGCGCCTCCCTCAAGCCGGACGAGATGGCCGGCATCGTGGGGCGAGCCGGGATCACGGCCCGAGCGCGCGGCCTGGCCGGTTGAGCATCGCGTACCGCGGGGCGAGGCCGCGACCCATCGTCCTTGTGATCCTGGACGGATTCGGTATCGGGCGCGACCCGGCAGCGGATGCGATCGCCGCGGCACCGATGCCCGCCTGGCGATCACTGCTTTCGGCATGGCCACACAGCGTGTTGCGCGCGTCCGAGGATGCCGTCGGTCTTCCGGCCGGCCAGATGGGTAACTCGGAGGTCGGACACCTCAACCTCGGCGCCGGCCGGCCGGTGCTCCAGGACCTGCCACGCATCGACGCCGCGATCGCCGACGGATCCTTCTACGAACGCCCGCCGCTGGTGGCGGCGTGCGACCAGGCCATCGCCACGGGCGAGCCGCTTCACCTGATCGGCCTGATCGGACCGGGCGGCGTCCACGCCCACGATCGCCACATCCTCGCCCTGGTCGATCTTGCTGCACGCCGCGGTGTCCCACAGGTACGGCTCCACGCGCTCCTGGACGGTCGCGACACGCCGCCCTCCTCAGCGTCGGCCTTCGTCCGGGACCTCGACGCGAGGATGGCCGAACGCCACACTGGCGCCCGCATCGCGTCCATCGGGGGGCGGTATTTCGGGATGGACAGGGATGGTCGCTGGGACCGGATCGAGCGTGCCTACGACGCGATCGTCCATGCCGAGGCGACCCATCATGCGGAGACGGCCACGGCGGCGATCGAGGTGGCGTACACACGCGGCGAGACGGACGAGTTCGTCGTGCCGACGACGGTCGGCGATCGGACGCCGATGACGACGGGCAGCCCCGTGATCCACGCGAACTTCCGGGCGGATCGAGCCCGCCAGCTCACCCGTGCCCTCTCGACCGGCGATGAGTTCGATGCGTTCGACCGCGTCTCCGCGTCAGGTCGCGCCGCGCCGGAGAAGCTGTCGGTCGTCACGATGACCGAGTACGAGGCCGGCCTGCCCGTCTCGGTCGCGTTCCCGACAGAGACGGCTCGCTCGCTCGCCCAGGTCGTGAGTGAGGCCGGTTGGCGGCAGTTCCACGTGGCGGAGACGGAGAAGTACGCTCACGTGACCTACTTCTTCAACGGCGGC
>JAOUEG010000473.1 GCA_029858845.1 Chloroflexota bacterium
TGACACGACCCTCGCGGCCCTGGCCGCGCCGGGCACGGTCCAGTCCGTGGTACCGAGCTGGGTGACGATCGCTCGAGAGGCGGCGGGCGCCACCGTCGGGATCCTGATGGCCGCCGCCCTCCTGCTCGGCGCGATCCTGCTCCTGGCGTGGTTCCCGGACGGGCGCGCCACCGGTCGCGCAGGAACGGCTGTCCAGGCGCTTCTTGCGATCGCCGTCGGACTGACCGTCCTGGTGGCCACGCGGGACGCGATCCTGAGGGAGATCGGCTGGTCGATCACGGCAGATCGCGCGTTCGAAGCGGCAGCCGTCTTGGGGGCTGCATGCCTCCTCTTTGCGTTCGCCATCGCCGTGGTCGACCTCGCGATGCGCTATCGGCGTGCGGATCCTGTTCGTCGGGCGCAGATCAGGTGGGTCATGGCGACCGCCGCATTGAGCGCCGTCATGACGGCCGTCGCCCTGATCACGTCCTTCGGCATCGCCCTGGACATCCCCGGGCTCTGGGACCTCTGGATCGCCAGCACGATGTTGCCCATCCTGGCGATCGGCGTCGCCATCACCCGCTACCGGCTGTACGAGATCGACCGGATCATCAGCCGGACGATCGGCTGGGCGATCGTGACCGGGCTGCTGGTCGGGACGTTCGCGTTGCTGGTGGTCGGACTCCAGGCGGTCATCGAACCCCTGACCGGGGGCAACACCCTAGCCATCGCCGGCTCGACCCTGGTGGTCGCGGCGCTGTTCGCCCCGCTGCGCAGCCGGGTCCAGCGGGCGGTCGACCGACGGTTCGACCGGAGCCGCTACGACGGCGAGCAGCTCATCGGTGCGTTCGGCGAGCGACTGCGCGATGAGGTCGATCTGGCGACCATCAGCGCCGATGCCCGGCTGACGGTCGATGCGGCCGTCCGGCCGGCCAGCGTCGGGCTGTGGCTGCGCGGTGGCTCGGGGGATGTGGCGTGAGCGGACGCGTCGGGGCGAGCGGGACCGGGATCCCGGATGCAGGGGGCCGCGAATGGCGACGTACGAGCACATGGATCGCGACCGGGCTGTTCGCCTTGGCGCTCGGGATGATCGCTTTCCTGGCGGCCTCCTCGCTCGTGCTGCCGGGCGCGGATCGACTCCCGAGCCGTCCAGAGGGGATCGTGGACGTCCTGTGGATCGCGATCACGCTGGGAGCGTTCGTGTCGCTGACGACGATGGGGGCGATCCTTGCCATCCTCCGGCCACGCAACCCGATCGGCTGGCTCCTGCTGGCCAGCGGCGTCGCGATCATCCTTGGCACGTCCGGGCCGGAGTACGTCCACCGGAGCCTGTTCCTCGGGGCCGAGCTGCCCGGCGACCGCATCGTGGACTGGCTCGCGGCACGGTCCGAGGGCCTCGGCTTCATGCTCGTGGCCGTCTGGATCCCGCTGCTCTTCCCGGACGGCCGGCTGCCTGGCCCCAGGTGGCGACCGGTGGCCATCGCTGCGGCGCTCGCGATGGTGACGAGCTTGGTCGCCGGTGCCCTGACGGTGCACGGTGACGGCCAATGGGATCCCAAGTTCCCGAACCCGCTGGCGCCCGAAGGGTGGGTGGCCGACCTCGCCGTCATCCTGGTCGATGTCGGGAACCTGGTCCTCCTGGCCTGCATCCCGCTCGCCGCCGCCTCGGTGATCGTCCGCTTCCGGCGGTCGCGTGGCGCGGAGCGAGAACAGATGAAGTGGTTCCTGGGGGCAGCGTCGGTCCTCGCCGGCGCGTTCCTGCTGATGGCGGGGGTCCAGCAGGATTGGACCTACATCCTCACGCTGGCCTGCTTCTCGCTCCTCCCCGTCGCCATCGGCATCGCCGTCCTGCGGTACCGGCTGTACGAGATCGACCGGCTCATCAGCCGGACGATCGGCTGGGCGATCGTGACCGGGCTGCTGGTCGGGACGTTCGCGTTGCTGGTGGTCGGCCTGCAGGCGGTGATCGAACCCGTGACCGGTGGGAACACCCTGGCCATCGCCGGCTCGACCCTGGTGGTGGCAGCGTTGTTCGCCCCGGTCCGATCCCGCGTCCAACACGTCGTCGATCGGCGCTTCGATCGCTCGCGGTACGACGGTGAGCAGCTTCTCGCCGCCTTCGGC
>JAOUEG010000063.1 GCA_029858845.1 Chloroflexota bacterium
CGCGGCCGCAGCCGTGGACGCCGACCCGCGGGCCCCGCCGGTCCGGCGGCGGGTCGACTGCACCTCGACGGAATCGCCACTCCTGATCACCTTCGTCGGGAAATCCGTGGTCCGGACTTCCGCGGCGATCTTCACGTTGCGCCCGATCCGGGCGCCGCGCGGGATGACCGCGTTCTTGCCGACGACCGTGATGCCGGTATTGAGCCGTCCCGGCTCCTGTCTGTTGGGTCGATCATCGAGCGGTCCGTGGCCGACGATCGCGCCCGGGCCGACGACGACCTGCTTGTCCAGGATGGACCGATCGATCACCGCGCCGGATCTGATCACCGAGTCGAACATGACGATCGAGTCGCGAACGACGGCGCCGACGTCCACGCGGACGCCCGGCGACAGGACCGAATTGACCACGGTCCCGTCGATCTGGCACCCGTGGCTGACGAGCGACCGGTGGACCTGCGCCGTCGGCCCGACCTTGGCCGGGGCGCGCTCCTCGGACCGGGTATGGATGACCCAGTCCTTGTCGTACAGATCCAAGTCGGGCTCGTCGTCGAGGAGAGCCATGTTCGTCTCCCAGTACGACTGGACCGTCCCGACATCCTGCCAGTAACCGCTGTAGCGGTAGCCGAAGACCCGGGCGCCCTCGGCGAGCATCGCCGGGATGACGTGGTTCCCGAAGTCGGCCCGATCCTCGGTCAGGAACCGGCCGAGCGCCTTCCTGGAGAAGACGTAGACGCCCATCGACGCCAGATCGCTCTTGGGCTGC
Source organism: Chloroflexota bacterium (assembly GCA_029858845.1). Lineage (GTDB taxonomy): Bacteria > Chloroflexota > Limnocylindria > Limnocylindrales > CSP1-4 > SPCO01. The sequence continues at coordinate 764 of JAOUEG010000063.1, forward strand.
TTGGGCTTTTCCTGCCACTCCACGACGCGATCCGCGTCGTCCAGGGCCAGGATCCCCATCCGGGTAGCGTCAGCGAGCGGGACGCGGCGGACGGCGATCGTGACGTCCGCGCGGCGTCGGCGATGTGCTGCCACGAACGGCTGGTAGTCCATCTTGTAGATGTGGTCGCCGGCAAGGAGAAGGACCGTGTCCGCGTTCGAGTGCTCGATGACGTTCATGTTGCGCAGCACGGCGTCCGCGGTCCCGCCGTACCACTCGGCGACCCGACCGCGCGAGATGTAGGGCTGGAGCAGCTTGACGCCACCGCGGTTGCGATCCAGGTCCCAGGCCCGGCCGAGACCGATGTGGTCGTTGAGCGAGCGGGGGTTGTACTGGGTCAGGACGACCACGTCGTCGATGTCCGAGTTCACGCAGTTGGACAGCGTGAAGTCGATGATCCGGTACTTGCCACCGAACGGGACCGCGGGCTTGGCTCGCTCGGATGAAAGGATCGAGAGCCGCTCTCCCTCGCCACCCGCGAGGATGACCGCCAAGGTGCGCTTCACGTTTCGGGTCGCCTCCGCGTGTCATCGCCGTCGCGGCGTCGTCGTCCTCGGCTCGATGCTAGCACGCGCGATGCGCCCGGAGATGTACGGGGGGTTCGGGGATCGTAAACCTCCGGGCCGCCCGGGGCGACCAACCCTCGGCGTCGGCCGGCCTCGTGCGAATGCGTCTAGAGGAACAGCCTCGGGTTCACGAAGGAACCGTCCCGCTCCACCATCCAGTGGAGATGGGCGCCCGTCGATCTGCCGGTGTTCCCTTCGTAGCCGATGACCTGACCCTTGCCCACCGATTGACCGATCGAGACCGGCCGCATCGGCTTCATGTGGGCGTACCACGTGCGCAGCGAACCCGAGTGGGCGATGACCACGATCCAGGCCGGATCCGACCCGTCGGCCCAGTTCCAGCCGATGTAGACGACCGTCCCCGCGCCGGCGGCGCGCACCGGGGTCCCATACGGCGCCACCAGGTCGATGCCGTTGTGGAAATGGGCGCATCCGTTGCCGGGGGCATACCAGGAGAACGAGCTGCACCCGTACTCGCCACTGACGCTGAACCGGTCCATTGGCCAGCGGAAGGTCCCGTTGTACTGGGACGGGATCTTGCCCTTGGACACCTGCTGGTCGATCAATCGGTCGATCTCTCGCGCCAGCGCCGCCTGCTTGGCCGCCGCCTGCTTGATCATCCGGGCCGCGCTGGCCTTGTTGCGGGCGATCGCCGCGTAGCGGGCCTGCTGCTCCTTGAGCGCCTTGGCCACGGCCTTCTCGAGCTTCTTGAGGGCGGCCCGGGTCTCCTTCAGGTCGAGCAGGCTGCGGTCGAGGGCACGCTTCTGTGCCGCCGTCTCCTGACGCAGGACGTTGGTGCGGTCACGCGTCGACGCGACGGTGTCCCGAAGGACGGCGAGCGCCTCCTTGTCCTTGGAGATCTGCTGCGCCAGCGCCTTGTCCTGCTCGCCGACATCGATGTAGAAGCTCATCTCGGCCAGCATGTCCGTGAAGGAGCCGCTCGACAGGAAGGCCTCGAGCGGAGAGGTCCGGTCCGAGTCGTAGGCGTTGCGGACGCGATCGGCGAGGAGGGCGCGTCGCTCCGTCAGCTGCTCGCGCTTGGCAGCCTCCTTGGCGGTGAGATGGCGCAACTCGGCGTCCATGGCGGAGACCTGGACGATCAGCCCGGCATAGACGCCCTGGACCTCCTCGATCTTGGCCTCCATCTTCGTGATCCGCTTGCGGACCGCCGTCAGGTCGGCGCCGATCGCGCCCAGCTGCTTGCGGGTTTCGCGGATCTCGGACGCCAGGGCGGACTGCAGTGAATCGAGCTGCGCCACACGGGCTTTCTGGTCCGAGACTTCCTTCTTCAGCGCTGCCTGCTTGGCCTTGGCGTCGGCCAGCTCATCCGCCTGGACGGGCCGGGTGTTGGCGGGCGCTCCGAGCAGTCCGAGGACGAGCGGGAGAAGGAGCAGGAGGGCGGGCAGGTGCCGCCGCCGATCCGCTCGAGCGGCGGGGACGGTGGACCAGCCCCCGGCGATCGGAGCGACCGATCGTGGGTTGCGGCGGCGCATCACGTGGGCGATGTCATCGTGCGAGCGATCTCCGTGGTCGGCGCCGAACTCGGGTCTGGCGCGGGGCTACGGTCAAGCCCGCCGGTGGATCGCCGCCCCTCGACGGGCACTGCCGCTGGACGACACCATGGATCCGGCTGCAGGTCATCATACCCCTGCCCGTCCAGAACACCCTTCCCAGAGTCTATCCACCGCCCCGCGTTGCCCGCCCCTGCCGATGGTCCGGGGTGGTCGTGGGACCTCCGATGGGGCCTTGCGTCAGACCCGGATGAGCACGGCCCACAGGGCGCCCAGGATGAGGAACGGCCCGAACGGCACGTACGAACGGCGGCCGATCCGGCGCGTCGCCAGCAGGACCACGAGCACGGCCCCGGCGACCAGCAGCCCGACAAGCGTCCCACCGAGGGCGCGCTCCGCCCCGACGAGCAGCCCCATCCCGGCCAGGAACTTGACATCGCCCATCCCGAAGGCGCCGGCGCCGAACGGGATCGAAGGCAGGTACAGGACCGCGGGGATGAGCACGGCAGCAGCGACAGCCGGAACCCACGCATCTCCAACCAGCGGGTTCTGGCCGGTGACCGCATAGATCAGCGCCACGGGGATGACCGGCAGGGTCAACTCGTCGGGCAGCAGGCGCTGGTCGAGGTCCGTTGCGAGACCCACGACGAGCAGCACGAACCACGCCCCGAACAGCGCGAATGCGACCGGCTCGCCGTCGAAGCGCCCCGGCAAGAGGCCGAAGGCACCGGCGCCGACGATCACGCACACGCCGGTTCGCCAGTCGACCGGGCGGCCGGGGGCGTGCTCCTCGTCGTGCTCCGGCCAGCGCGTCGCGAACCGGTCGGCCGCGACCCCCACGAAGCCACCGATAAGGGCCAGGATCAGGCTGATGGGCTCCATCGGACCGGATGAGCCGGTTGGTTCAGCCCGCGCGCGCCCCGGCGAGGGCCAGCTCCACGAGCGTGGCGTGGGTGACACCGGTGGCCCCGCGCGGGGCATAGGAGGTGGCCTTGCGGAAATACCCGGTCCCGCCGATGTCGAGGTGCGCCCAGGGCACGGTCGCGAACTCCCGCAGGAACAGGCCGCTCTTGACCAGCGACCCCTCGGCCGAGCTGGAGTTCTGGAAGTCCGCGTACCACGAGTCCATGTCGGCGACGTATTCGTCCACCAGCGGCAGCTGCCAGTACCGTTCGCCCGCCCGTGCACCGGCGGCCGCGACCTGGTCGTACCAGTCCTGCGGCGTGCCGAACGCGCCGGTCACCAGGTGGCCCAGCGCCCGCGACACGGCGCCGGTCAGCGTTGCGACGTCGATGAGATGGGTCGCACCCTGCCGCTCCGCCCAGGTCATGGCGTCGCCCAGGATCAAGCGACCCTCGGCATCGGTGTTCGTGATGTCGACGGTCTTGCCGTTGAGGGCCGTGACGATGTCTCCGGGCCGGGTGGAGTGCGGACCAGGCATGTTCTCCACCGCAGGGGCGACCGCGAGCAGGGGTGTACCGGGGGCGAGGCGCGCGACCGTCTCGATGGCGGCGATCACGGTGCAGGCGCCGGTCTTGTCCATCTTCATCTCTTCCATCCGGTCGGACGGCTTGATGCTGATGCCGCCGGAATCGAAGCAGACGCCCTTGCCGATGATGGCGAGGTGGCGGTCAAGTGCGTCGCGCTCCCCCTCCCCGCCCGACCGCATCACGATCATCTGGGGGGGATTGTCGCTGCCGCGCCCGACCGCCATGAACATGCCCATGCCCAGTTCCGTCGCGCGCTCCGGCCCGATCACATCGATGGACAGGCCGTTACGCTCGGCGATGGTGCGTGCTTCCTCGGCCAGGACCAGAGGCGACACGTCGTTCGCCGCGCGGTTGGAGAGGGTGCGGGCGGTATTCGCCCCTTCGCCCATGATGACCCCTCGTTCCGCGCCGGCCAGCACGGCCGATGCATCGGCACCCGGAGCGATCAGGATCAGTTCGTCCAGCCTGGGCGGTGCGGCGATATCGCCCCAGTCGCCCCGCAGCGGTGCGGCCGCCGAGTCCGGCAGCCGCCGCGCGCCGCCGTAGATGGATCGCGGATCGTACGAGCCCTCGATGACCCCGCGCGCGACCATCTCGGCCGCCAGGTCTGCGCCGCCGTCGAGGCCCTCGGCGTCGGCCAGGGGCGCGAGCCACACCGCCATCGAGCGAACCGTGCGCCCGCCCAGGCGCCGCTCGGCCGACGCCGCGACGCGAACGGCGACCTCGCGATCGATCTTGGCAGGATCGCCGATCCCGACGACGAGGAGCCGGTCCGCCGGCAACTCGCCGGCGTGCGCCAGTGACGTTGAGAAGCGCTTTCCGGACAGCTCCTTGAAGGCCGCCAGGGCCCGCAGCTCGCCGCCCGCCCGGCGGTCGAGTTCATCGAGCGGGCCCTCGAAGGATGGATCTGCGGCGACGGGGATGACCAGGACATCCGCTCTGACGTCCCACGGCTGATCGGTGACGACACGAAGCTGCACGGTGGATGTGGCCTCCAGGGGTGCGGCGGCCACGGTCCGGCACCCACGGTCGGGTGACTCGATGCGGCCGATGACGAGATGTTGCGCGGAGTGTAGCGTCCGTCGCCGGGCAGTCGCAGGCTCAGGGGGCCGGCTCGAGCTCCAGTTCGTCGGCCAGGGCGCCACGGGCTTCCTCGATCGCGATGACCGCCCCGCTCATTCCACCGCGGCCGATCTCGGCCATGATCAGCATCATGCCGCGCGGATCGGGCGGCAGGCGATCCTTGGCCCGGCGCTCGGCTTCGATCGCATCGCGAAGGTCGCGCTCCACCCGGCTGCCGATGCCGCCGAGCGCGAGATAGAGATCCCGCAGGGCCGCGTCATAGTCGGCACTCCGGCTCAGCCACTCGTCGAGGACCGTGACGTCGACGGTGGCGGCAAGGCCGTCGCGCAGCGTTCGCGACCTGGAGATGGCGGCGTCGGCGTCGTCGAGAGCGGCCGCAGCGGCATCGTAGTCCGCGGCTCGGCCCAACTCGGCGGCCCGAAGCACGGCCTCGTCATGCTCCCCGAGACGGGCGGACAGACGACTCGCGGCAAGGGCTCCGGCCGTCAGGCGAGCCCACGCGGCGTCCAGACCCACCGTCGTGTCGGCGGCCATCGCGAGCCGGTCATGACGGTCGCGAACCGCCTGCGACAGTTCGTAGGCGCCGTCCGGCGTGCCGACGAGGGGCGCGGCAGCCAAGTCGGTCCGCACCGCGGTGGAACGCGCTCGAATCCGGGCAACGAGGTCGTCCCCCGCCGCGACTGCTTCGGCGACGGTGTCGAGGTCGCTGCCATTGAGGGACGCGAGGGCGCGACGCGCCTGGTCGGCGAGCGCGGCCATGTCGTCGGCCACGACGCCCAGTTCGGCCTCCGCCGCATCCAGGACCGGCGTCACGACAGCATCGCCGCGCATGGTCAGCTCGGGTCGCGCACCGCCGGCGGGCGAGGTGTCCATCCCGGTCACGAGGCCGGCGGCACCGAGAGAGATCACCAGAGCGAGCCCGAACCAGGCGATGGCAGCGAGGATCGGCCGCGCGCTGGGCATCAGCCGCCGGCGACCTGGTCGCGGCGCTTTCGGCGCAGGTACCCCAACTGGCCCTCCATGTCCCGCGGCTCGAATCCGAAATGTCTCGGGATGCTGTCCAATGGACCGATGTTGTCCAGCTTGAGCTGGCGCAGCTGATCCGTCGCGACGGGGAACGGCAGCCGCAGGGTCTCGGATACGCCGGCGACCACCCGGATGATCGGCAGCGGCATGGGCACGATCGCCCGCTTCTTGCCGAGGGCCGTGAGCACTTCCTGGGTGATCTCCCGGTAGGTCCAGTAGCGTGGGCCGCCCAACTCGAACACCTGGCCGACCGTGGACGGTTCGGCGAAGCAGGCGGTCACGACCCGAGCGACGTCGGCCACGTGGATCGGCTGGAACCGACTGTCGCCGCTGCCCGGCACCGGTACGACGCCGGGCGACAGCCGGACGAGGTCCGCGATGATGTTGAAGAACCCATCGCCCTCACCGAATTGCAGCGACGGCTTGAGGATGGTCCAGTCGAGCGTCGATGAACGGACGATGGCCTCGGCCCTGGCCTTCGAGCTTGCGTAGTGCAGGCTCGGATCATCCTCGACCCCCATCGCGCCCATATGGACGAGACGGCGGACACCGGAGGCCGTCATCGCGGCGACGACGTTGCGGGTTCCCTCCGTGTTCACGAACCGCAGGTCCGCGCCGCCGCGATGGTCGCGCGGGATCGCGACGAGGTGCAGGACGCCGTCCACGCCTTCAAGAGCCCCCGGGAGCGACTCCGCGACGGTGACGTCGCCGACGCGCAGTTCCAGGCTCGCCCGCTGCGTCTCCGACAGACGATCCCGGACGGCCTCGCCGGCAGCGGGCGTTCGGACGAGCGCCACGACCCGATGGCCGGCGTCGATGAGGGCCGGCAGGCAATGAGAACCGACGAAGCCGCTGGCGCCGGTGACGAGGATGGAGGGCATGGGTGGATCCTTGCTGCTCGGGGTCGCGATGGTGGCGACCGTTCGTCTTCCGTTCGGTCGACGGTGGTCGTACGGATGCATCGAGACTCGGGGCCGCCGGAATCGTAGCATCGGGGGATGAAGACACCACCCGCCGATCCGGACAAGGCCGCCCGTCGTCGCCTCATCGAGGCCATGCCGAAAGCCGAGCTCCACCTGCACCTTGATGGTTCGCTTCGCGTCGATACGGCCCTGGAGCTGGCGCGCACGCGCGCGGTGGACGCGCCGGGGGACTGGATCGGCATGTCGCGTGCCCTCATCGCACCGATGCCGTGCGCGTCCCAGGCGGACCTCCTCAAGGCGTTCGACCTGCCGATCGCCCTGCTACAGGATGCCGAGGCGCTCCACCGTGTCACGGCGGAGCTCGTGGAGGCCAAGGCCGCGGACGGGGTTCGCTACGTCGAGATCCGGTGGGGGCCGCGCCTCCATGTGCTCGGCGGCCTCGCACTGCAGGATGGCATCGCCGCCGTCTGCGCCGGGGCGCGCGAGGCGAGCGCCCGGACCGGGACCGAGGTGCGCCTCATCTGCACCGCCCTTCGTTCGCACGATCCGGCCGGCAACGTGGGACTGGCGGAGACGGCGGCGAGGTTCCTGGACCAGGGGCTGACCGGCTGGGATCTGGCGGGCCCCGAAGCCGCGTTCCCGGATCCGCTCGACCATGCCCGGGCCTTCGAGGCGGCCCGGGACGGCGGGCTCCGGATCACGGTCCACGCCGGCGAATGGAACGGGGCTGCCCAGGTCCGTCGGTCGCTCGCCGTGGATCCGGAGCGGATCGCGCACGGCCCTGGGGCCGTCGACGACGAGGCGCTCTGCGCGGAGTTGATCGGTCGAGGGGTGACCCTGGACCTGTGCCCGTTCTCCAACTGGCAGGCCGGGATCGTCCCGTCCGTGGCGGCGGACCCGCTGGCGCGGCTCCACCGGGCGGGCGTCTCGGTGACGCTCAGCACGGATGACACGACCGTCTCGGACATCACCCTCAGCGAGGAGTATGTCAACGCGGTCGAGGTCATCGGGCTGAGCCTGTCCGAGCTGTGGGAGATCGATCGGAGGTCGCTCGACGTCGCCTTCGCCGATGACGCGACCCTCGAGCGACTGCGGGCGTCGTTCGACGCGTGGGCGGCCCTGATCCCAGAGCTGGCGAGGTGACCTCGACGACGGCGACGACGGGCGGCGAGGCC
>JAOUEG010000474.1 GCA_029858845.1 Chloroflexota bacterium
GTGCGCTCCGCGGACACGCGACGCGGGTCCGAGGCCGCAGCACACGCGGCGATCCCTGTCCCACCGGATCTGTCTGCGATCGCCCGTCCACCCGTGGTCGGCGGCCCGTCGGCAGACCCCACCGCGGCGAGGCCGATGCGATGAACGGAGGACTGCTGCCATGAAGGAGCTGCTGGAGACCCTTCACGCCTGGCAGGAGGAGGGCGCGGACGTCGGCCGGGCGGTGGTCGTGCGCACGTTCGGGTCGGCGCCGCGGCCGGAGGGAGCGGTCCTGCTGTACGCAGCGGACGGTCGGATCGCCGGTTCCGTGTCGGGCGGGTGCGTGGAGGGTGCCGCCGCGGAGGAGATCGTGCGGGCGCGGGCCACCGGGCGAGTCCGGGTCATCCGGTACGGCATCAGTGACGAGCAGGCGTGGGACGTCGGTCTCGCCTGCGGGGGCACCATCGATGTCCTCGTGGAGCCAGCGGTACCGGCGGCGGCTGCGGAGGCCGCGGCGGCGTCGCTCGGTGCCGGCGGACAGGGCGCCGCCGTCATCACGCCGCTCCCGGGGGACGCGCCCCCGGCCGGCTTCGGCCAGCACACGCCGGGCGACGGAGCCCCACCCGAGCCGGAGCTCGTGGTGCATGACGACGGTCGTCTGGACGGCACGCTGGGCGATCCCGACCTGGACCGCAGGCTGGTGGACGAGGCCCGGGAGGCGCTCAGACGGGGCCTGTCGCGCACGGTCGATCTCGGCGGACGGTCGCTGTTCGTGGAGGTCTTCCCGGTCCGCCCTCGGCTCGTGGTGGTCGGTGCCGTGGAGGTGGCGCGTTCGCTCGTCCGCCTGGCCAGGGAGTTGGGGTTCGAGACGGTCGTCGTCGACGGTCGTGCGTCGTTCGCCACGCCGGAGCGCTTTCCGGACGTCGATCGGCTCGTGGTCGGCTGGCCCGACGAGGTCGCCGATGAGATCGGCCTCGGCCCGAACGATGCCGTCGCCGTCCTGACCCACGACGTGAAGTTCGACGAGCCAGCCATCGTCGAGGGGCTGCGACGGCGCTGCCGGTACGTCGGAGCCGTCGGATCGCGCAAGACGCAGGGGGATCGTCGCGCTCGGCTGCTGGATGCGGGCGTGACCTCGGACGAACTGGATCGGCTGCGTGGCCCGGTCGGGCTGGACCTGGGCGGGCGAGCCCCGGCCGAGACCGCCCTGGCGATCCTGGCCGAGGTCGTGGCCGAGCGCTACGGAGGCTCAGGCGTCCCGATGAAGGAGCGCGTCGTCGCGTGACGGCCGACCGGCATACGGTCGCCGTCGTTCTCGCCGCGGGCCGGGGATCGCGGTTCGGCGGGGGAAAGCTGCTCGCGACTCTGGACGGCCGTCCGGTCCTGCAGCACGTCCTCGACCGCCTCGATGCTGCCGGGATGGAACGCGTCGTCGTGGTGCTCGGCGATGACGCGATCGAGATCGAGCCGGCGATCGAATGGCGGGACGAACGTCGCGTCCGCAATGCGGATCCGGGTCGCGGCCTATCGAGTTCCCTGAGGGTCGGGATCGATGCCCTCGACGACGACGTCACTTCGGTCTTGATCGTGCTCGGGGATCAGCCGCGGGTCCCGGTCGACGCGATCCGCGCCGTCGCGACCGCCAGGATGGATCCCGACCGGCCGATCGTGGTGCCACGGTACGGGGACGACCGGGCGCGCAACCCCGTCCTCATCCGTCGCAGTGCCTTCGGGCTGCTGGATGAGGTGCGCGGCGATCGAGGCCTCGGGCCCGTCATCGAAGCGCATCCGGAGCGAGTCCAGGTCGTCCCGATCGCAGCGGCCGCCGGGGTCGATAATCCGGACGTGGATACCCGCGACGATCTCGTGAAGCTGCTGGAGATGGCCTGGGCGGATCGTGTCCGGGCCAACAAGGACCAGGTGGACCGGGTCCGGGAGGTGCCGGACGCCACCGACTTCTATGCGCCGGTGACATCCCTCTTCCGGGCCGACCCGACCCGGACGGACGAACCGGCCCTGGCCTCGCTGCTCGCTCTCGTGCGGCCCGGGGACACGTGGCTGGACATCGGTGCCGGGGCAGGTCGCTACGCACTCCCGATCGCCC
>JAOUEG010000064.1 GCA_029858845.1 Chloroflexota bacterium
TGACCTCGAGGCGACCCTGCGGGGCCCCGAGACCTGGACGGTCGACTGACGAACAATCTTCAGGCGTCAAGATCAGGAGGCGGTCACTTGCGGCTCCAGTGCCCTAGCTGTGGGTTCGAGTATCTGACGGGGGCCCAGGTCTGCGACAACTGTGGCGCAGACCTCGCCGGCCACGACGTCCCCGAGCAGGCGCCCTCGTTCCGGGGCGCGCTCATGGGGGAGCATCTCGACGCTCTCGGCATGACGGAACCGGTCTTCGTCACGCCGGCCACCCAGCTCGATGCCGTCGTTGCCCGGATGCAGGAAGCGGAGGTGGACTGCGTGCTCGTCGTCGAAGATGCGCAGTTGGTCGGGATCTTCACGGACCGCGACGCCGTGGTGAAGAGTGCCGGCAAGCGCCTCGGGTCCTCTCGGGTCAGCGACTTCATGACCGCGGATCCCGTGGTCGTGCGCCATGACGATCCGATCGCCATCGTGATCCACAAGATGGCGGTCGGCGGATTCCGTCACATCCCGGTCGTCGAGGATGGCCGACCGATTGCCGTCGTTACCGCCCGAGACATCTTCCGCCACCTGGCGGCGGTCCTTGACTGACGCGTCGGGTGCGCCCCGGGTCCTCATCCTCGCCGACGACCTGATCTGGGCGGAGCGGCTCGTCGGGGCCGTCGCTGCCGTACCCGCTGTACCCGTCCGCGTCGGATCGCTTGCCCGGTTCGAGTCGGAGCTCCCGTCGGTTTCCGCGGCGATCGTCGATCTGACGGCGCGGGCATACGGCGGGATCGACGCGGTGGGGCGCGCCTCCGCAGCAGGCATCCCGACCCTGGCCGTGGGCCAGCACGACGACCATGACCTGCGCAAGCGGGCGCTGGCCGCCGGCGCCGCGCGCGTGCTCGCCTATCGCAAGCTGTCCGAGGACGGACCGGCCGCCATCGCGACGTTCCTGCAGCGCCACGTGACCAGCCCGGCATGAACGGGGGCGTTCGGCCGAGTATCCCGGCAGCTCGCTTCGCGGCGCGTCTGGGGCAGGCCGCCGAGGCGACCGAACGAGCGGGCATCGGGGCTCTGCTGATCGGGGTCGGCTCGGATCTGCGGTATCTGACCGGCTATGCGGCGCTGCCGCTCGAGCGATGCACGATGCTGGTCGTTCGTCCGGGCGCGGATCCCTTCCTGGTCGTCCCGCGCCTCGAACTCGCTGCGGCGGAGGCGGGACTTCGGACCCCGGTGGAGATCCGGACATGGGACGAGACCGACGATCCCTACCGACTCTGTATCGCAGGACTTGCGGTCGATCGCGTGGCCGTGTCCGACACGATGCTGGCGATGCATCTGCTGCGACTCCAGGATGCCCTCGGGGCGGCCACACGCTTCGAGCTCTCTTCGTCTGTGCTGCGCGATATGCGCATGATCAAGGACCCCGACGAGATCGCCCTGCTTCGACTCGCCGCTGAGGCAGCCGATCGCGTCGTCGGCCAGATCGCCGCCGGCCGCCTCGTGGGCCGAACCGAGGCCGACGTGGCGCGCGAGGTCCGTGAGCGATTGGTGGCCGAGGGGCACGAGGAGGCACACTTCGCGATCGTTGCCAGTGGTCCCGCCTCGGCATCGCCGCATCACGACGCATCGGACCGGGTCATCCGCGCCGGCGAGCCGATCGTCCTGGACATCGGCGGCTCGCTGGGTGGCTACGGCTCGGACATCACCCGGACCCTCTGGGTGACCGGCGGCGATGCGACCCGGGGACCTGACGAGCGGTTCCGTGACCTGTTCGGCGTTCTCTACCACGCTCAGCAGGCAGCGGTCGAGGCCGTGCGTCCGGGCGCCACGTGCGAGGCCGTGGATGCGGCGGCTCGAACGCCCATCACGGACCAGGGATACGGTGAGGCCTTCTTCCATCGCACCGGGCACGGGATCGGCCTCGATGGCCACGAGGACCCGTATATCGTCGTCGGGAACGCACTCCCGCTCAGCGAGGGCATGGCGTTCAGTATCGAACCCGGCATCTACCTCGCGGGTCGGTACGGCGCCCGGATCGAGGACATCGTCGTGTGCGGCCAGGACGGCCCGATCGTGCTCAACGGCGCACCGCACGAACTGTGCGTCGTGGACGGTTGAGCGTCCCGCAGGAGGACGGCCGGCGACCCTGCGGTATCATCGCGGGAGCCGTCGCAACAGCGGCCCGCCCACCGACGAAAGATCCGATGCCCACGATCCAGCGGCGACGGTCCGTCGCCGAACCATCGAACAGCGGCCGACATGCCGCAGCCGCACGGTCATGAGCCGCCGCCACCATGGACGGTCTCGTCACGGGCGATCCCGCCCGGATGGCTCCCGGCCGCCGACGCGGACCACGCCCGCCCCCGGTGCCCCCCCGGCGGGGAGTGCCTCGGCCGATGCGCACGACGATGCCAGGCCGACGACGCCCTCGCCCTCGGCCATCGACGCCGGCGCGATCCCGAAGGCCATTCGGGCAGACGCTCCGATCCCGCGCCCGCCGACGGATGGCGTGACCCTCCCCGGACCCGCCCCGGCGTCGGTCCCACCTTCGATCGACGCCCCGAGGCCGCGCACGAATGGTCATGCCGCGCAGGGTCCCGGCGGCAGCTGCACGGCTCCCCAGCTCCGGCGGTTCATCAAGAGCCGACCGTACGTCCCGATGCACGAGCTGCGCCGCCGTTTTGCCATCGAGGGCGCCGACGACGACGTGACGCAGGTCGTGCTGGATGCAGGCAGCGTGTACGTCGGACTCCCGTCCCGCGAGGGTTCGCTTCTCGGCGAGCTGCTGCGCGGCGGCGAGATCGGCTACGAACTGTCGCTTGATCCTCGCAGCCCGGTCGTGATCGGCGTCTATCCCATGCGACCCGTCGCCCGCGGCTGACCCGTCCGGATCCTTGACCGGATCGCACCGAACGGTGGCCCCATCGGTGCGCGTAGGATGACGCGCATGGTCGGTTCCGGCGGCGATCCATCCCTGGCCCGGGAGGCACTTCGTTCCTGCCGCCTGTTCCGCGACGTTGACGACGCCTCCCTGGCACTCGTTGCGGCGGCGCTGCGTCCACGCCGATTCCGCCGAGGGGAGACCGTGTTCCACGCCGGTGATCCGGGCGACACCCTGTTCATCGTGACCGATGGTCAGGTCAAGATCACGGTTCCGCCCGACGATGGCTCCGAGTCGGCCATCCTGACGACGATCCGGCCCGGAGGGTTCTTCGGCGAATTGGCGCTCCTTGATGAGGCGCCGCGCTCCGCGACGGCCGTCGCGCTCGATGCGGCCCAGACTGTCGTCCTGCGGCGGGAGGCCTTCGACGCCCTGATCGACACGCAGCCGGCACTCAGGCGGGCGCTGCTCGCGGCCCTCGCCGGCGAGATCCGCCGGCTCACCGCACAGGTTGAGGACCTTCACTTCCTGGACCTTCCGGGTCGGCTCGTGCGCCACATCCTGCGGATGCTGGCCGAGGACCGGATCAGTCCGGGCGGGTCGGCTGCCGGGGGCGGCGAGCATCGACTTCCGTGGCCGTACACCCAGGCCGAACTGGCCGCGATGATCGGCGGCTCGCGGCAGTCGGTGAATCGCCTGTTGGCAGATTTCGTCGCCCGGGACCTCCTGCGATTCGAGGGCGATGAACTCGTGATCCCCGACGCTGCGCGACTGGCAGCGACGGCGCGACGATGAGTGACTCGCAGTGAGCGACCGCAGGGAGGCATCGCGTCAGGCCGCGTTGGAAGCCCTCGTGGCCGTCGCCCGGCGGCTCGGTGCCTCGAGCAGGCTCACGACGCCGGTCGATGACGCGCTCCTGACGGCCGTCGCACGCACCGCAGCCACCGTCCTGGATGCCCAGGCCGCGTCCATCGCCGTCCACGACCCGACGCGGGGCCGCCTGGTATTCGTCGCCGCGGCGGGTCCGGCGGCGGGCGAGGTCGTCGGCCTCGACATCGACGATTCGGTCGGGATCGCCGGGTACGCCTTCTCCACGGGTCAGCCACTGGCCGTGGCGGACGTCAGCGCGGACCCGCGATTCGACCGGACCGTCGCCGAGGTGACCGGCTACGTGCCCGGCTCCATCCTTGCCACGCCGCTCACCGATGACGATGGGACGATCGGGGTGCTGGAGGCCCTGGACCGTCGCACCGGAACCTTCTCGCTTCGGGATCTCGACGTCGCCGCGGCGATCGCGGGGGAGGCGGTTGCGGTCGTTCGGGCGGGCCGCGCCCGCCACGATGCGGCCGGCCTGCTCCGCGGAGCGCTCCGCGCGGTTCTCGCGGCCGAGTCCGAGGGAGACCCGCTGGACGACGAGGCGATCGACGCCCTGGTCGAGGACGTGGTTGCGTCGCTTCCAGGCGATCCTGACGATCCGACCTTGCGCCTGGCGGACCGGATCGCCCGCCTCCGCGAGGTGGATCCGGACTCCGTCGAACTTGCGATCGAGTGGCTGGACGTCCTGTTGCGCCGAGGCGGCCGCGGCCGGCGTTCGATGGGCCGGAGTCCCCGCCCGTGACCGACGTCCTCCCGGCATGGAGCGAGGCCTTCACCGGGCCCACGCGTGACCATCTGGTCAGGGCCGCGGCCCCCGGGTCTCTGGACCGGGCCGAGGTGTTCGGCGACGCCGACGGCCGGGGAGTGACCGTGGCGGTGGTGGACTCGGGGGTGGACGGCGCTCACCCGGCCGTCGCCGGACGCCTCGTCCGACGGCTTCGCGTGGAGGTGGATGGCGATGATGCCGTGGTCCTGGACGATCCGGGGGTCGAGGACCTGGTCGGTCATGGCACCGCATGCGCCGGCATCATCGCCGCGGTCGCCCCGGCCGTGGAGATCGTGTCCATTCGCGTCCTCGGAGCGGACAACCGGGGCAAGGGACGCGCCGTCGCCGAAGCCATCGATTGGGCGGTCGTGAACGGAATCGCGGTGGTGAACCTGAGTCTGTCTTCCCGCAGCGAGGCGATGTTCGGGTCATTCCACGACCTGGCTGACCGGGCCTACTTCGCGAACACCCTGCTCGTCTGCGCGGCGAACAACGTGCCCGGCCCCTCATATCCGTCGCTGTTCGCCGCGGTCCTGTCCGTTGCCGCCCACGACGTCCGCGACCCGGACGTCTGGTTCTACAACCCGTCGCCACCCGTCGAGTTCGGCGCCTACGGCCTGGATGTCGACGTGGCCTGGCGGGACGGCGGGCGCATCCGAGCCACCGGCAATTCGTTCGCTGCGCCCCATCTCGCCGGGCAGGCAGCCCGCCTGCGGTCACGCTACCCGGGCGCCACGCCGTTCGAGATCAAGGCCCTCCTGGCAGCGACCGCCAGCGATCCCCGCTGATTCGCGACCCGGCAGAATCGAACGACCGCCCGGTGGGAGCCGGGCGGTCGAGCGAGAAGGAAACGTCCGGTCAGCGGCCGGGACAGCTTGTGACGGCTTGGTCAGACCTCGTCCGCGTCGTCATCCACGGGTGACGGGATGTTCTCACCCCCGTGGCCGGTCCCCCTGGAGCCGCCGAACGCGGGCGGTGCGGTGAGCGGAAGCCCATGGCCCTCGACGTCATCGCCGTCCACAAGGCCCTGGCGATCTTCGGGCTCGATCAGGCCCTCCTTGGGGAGTCGCAGGAGTCGCTTGTCCATGGTGCCGTCCTTCCCGTGTCGTCGGTTCGCTTACCGATGCGGGGGACTGTACATGTTTCACGGCGCGTTGCGAAGCCCCCGACCGACCCGGTCGATGTCAGCTGCGCGACACGTCAGCCGGCGCCTTCGCCCGAATACGACCGGGGCAGAGCCTCGACCGATGCCTTCGGCGTCCGCAGGTCCCGCAGCGTTTCCTGGTCGATCCCGGCCAGGCGCGGGAGGTCCGCGGCCTCCGTCTTCAGCAGCCGCGACGTCAGCGTCGAGAACAGGAGCTTCTGGATCTCCGGCACGACCATCGTCGCCCGAAGCGTCTCGGCGGGCACCTCGAGCAGGGTCGTGTCGGCGTCCGCGACGACATCGGCCGTCCGAGCGCTTCCGGTCAGGGCGGCGATCTCGCCGAAGAAGTCGCCGGCGGTCATCGTCGAGAGTCCGCGGTAGCCGCCCTCGTCAGGGATGCCCGCCGTGGTCGATCCGTCGAGGACGAAGTAGGCGGACGACGCCGTTTCGCCATGTTCCACGATGCGGGTACCGGCGGGGACTTCGCGGATCGTGGCCTGCTTGATGAACGCGGAACGCTGGTCGACATCGAGTCGCGCCAAGGGCCCGAGGCGGCCGGCCAACCGCTCGAAGTCCGCCATGGTGGCGGCACGGATGGGAGCCAGGGCGAGCGCAGGGGCTCCTTCGGACGCGGCAAGCCGCGCCGAGGCGGCGCCCCACGTCGCGATCCCGATGCCGGGGGCGACCAGGGTGAATGCGGCCGATGCGAACAGCAGCAGGCCGCAGAAGGCCAGCAGGAGCCGGATGTCCACCACATCCGCAAGGCCGGCCGAGGCCATGCCCGCCAGGAAGATGACGTCGCGCATGACGTAGTACGCGGAGAAGACACGGCCGCGCATCTCGCGCGGCGTCGACCGCTGGAGGAGGACCTGGCGCGCCACGGACGTCGGGGAGTTGAAGAATCCCGAGATCATCACCATCCCGATCGCCAGCGGGATGTTCGTCGCGAAGGCATAGACGAGCGTCGTCGCGCCCATGCCCACCATCCCGATCACCACCCAGATCGGTTCCGCGAGGCGGTTGGCGAAGCGGGCCATGAAGAACGAGCCGAGGACGAAGCCGACGGACGTCAGGGCTTCCTGGAGCCCGTACTCGAATTCCGTGGCGCCGAGCGTGGTGATCGAGAATGGGAGCAACAGCACGTTCCACAAGCCGAAGGCGAAGAACATCAGGGCCCCGACCACGAACAGGGACCGGATGACCGGGGTCGTCCACAGCGTGCTCAGACCGGACTTCAGGTTCTCCACGATGACGGCCACCGACGCTTCGTCTTCGGGGACGGGCATCGGGTAGCGTCCCATCAGGACGATGAGCCCGGCGCAGAAAAGGAACGACGCGGCGTCGATGAGGAATGCCCAGTACAGATCGACCGTGCTGGCCAGCAGGCCGGCGCCGGCGAATCCGATCGCCGTGGAGCCGAACGAGGCGATCGACAGGAAGGAGTTCGCAGCCGCCAGTTCCTCGTCGGAGGCCATCTCGGGAATCAGGCTGTCGTAGGCCGGGTCGAAGAACTGCTTGACGCCCGCGTTGATCAGCAGCAGCAGGTACAACCCGGGGATGGCGATCGCATCGATCCCGATGACGACCGCGATGAGCGCAACCAGGACCGACTGGATGAGGCAGGTCATCCACATGATGCGTTTCCGGTCATGGCGATCCACGAACACGCCGGCGAGGAGGCCCACGATCAGGCTGGGGATGGCGGTGACCATGAGGGTCAGTCCGACCGCCAGGGCCGACCCCGTCGCGCGGTAGACGTAGATGCCCGCCGCCAGGTCCGTCAGGGACGATCCGGCAGTCGAGATCAGCTGGGCGAGCCAGATCAGGGAGAAATCGCGTCGCCGGAAGACGGCGAACATGGACGGCGCGGGCGCTGCCGCAACGGTCATCGGTCCCTCCAGCGACGCCCGTGGCCGGCGTCCATCTCCCAGCCCCCCGTCAGGTTCCCGAGTCTAGCCGCCCCGGACGCCTGCTGTGACGCCCTCACGTAGCAGGAGCCACCGCTTCGTCTCGAGCGACTCGGCCCGATCCGAGGGCCCCACACCACCGTATCCCCCAAGTGTGCCGTCCGAGGCGATGATGCGATGGCATGGGATGAGCACCGTGATCGGGGAGCGTCCCACGGCGCCGCCCACAGCTCGAGCCGCTCGGGGTGCCCCTATCCTGCGGGCGATCTCACCGTAGCTGGCGGTCCGCCCCCACGGCACTTCGCGGACCGCCTCCAACACGTAGCGATCGAACGCCGGTCGATCCATCAGATCGACCGGGACGGCGGTCACGTCCACGGGCTCTCCGTCGAACGCTCGCAGGAGGAAACGACAGGCCGCCTCGAGGCGCTCGCGGAGGGCGTCATCCTCCAGCCGGATGGCACCAAGTCGACGGACCAGCACTTCCTCGAACGCCGAGCGTGAAGGGTCCGAGGCGGCCGCCACCACACCCCGTTCCGTGACGGCGACCTGGAACGGGCCCCACGGTCCCGCCAGGGTCGCGAAAGCCGCGGCGATCTCCGGCATGGCGGCAGTGTGAAGCAGGGCGTGCGTCTACGTGTCACCCGCCGTCCACCACCGACGCACGGGGCTGGCGGCGCGGATGCCCAACGGGCAAACTGGCACCCGACATGCCCGACCGGTCCCGGATCCCCACCTCGCCCGATGCCTCCGATCACCGCGACCTGCGGGGCGATTTCGCGCATCGGGTCGTCCTCGACGTCCGGTTCGCCGACACGGACGCGATGGGCCACGTCAACAACGCGGTCTATCTCACCTACTGCGAGATGGCGCGGATCCGGTATTGGACGGATGTGACCGGCGAGCCCGTCCGGTCCGGACATCTCGGTGCCGAGAGCCTGATCCTGGCTGAGGCCAGGATCACCTATCGGG
>JAOUEG010000475.1 GCA_029858845.1 Chloroflexota bacterium
CGCGAACGGATCCTCGATGACGATCGTGTTGTTGACGTCCCGACCGAGCGTCGTGATCGCGTCGAGGTCGAATGACCGTCCGGTCTCCGGCTCACCCGACGGCGACGCCAGCACGACCAGCCGCCCCAATGAGCTCCCGGGCTCCCGCGCAGCGGACCGGAGATCCCGCAGGAGCGACCGCACGACCCGGGCCAGGAAGAGGTATAGGAGCACCAGGAAGAGGATGCGGATGATCCAGATGACCAGCAGGAAGCCGTCCATCGTCAGGGCACGTCCCCCGCCACCTCGACGACGATGGCCGTGTCGCCGAGCTCGATCCGGTCGCCTACCCCCAGGACCAGTTCGCCCACGCTCACGCCGTTGACTCTGGAACCATTCGTGCTCCCGAGATCGGAATAGACGAGGGTGCCGCGCCGACCCGAGATCCGGGCGTGGTGGCGCGAGACGCGACCATCGCCAAGCACGAGATCGTTGTCCGCAGCCCGGCCGATCGAGACGGTGGTGCCATCGAATTCGACCGATCTCCGACCCCCATCGCGCTCCACGACGAGCAGACGTGCGCGGGGGGCCGTCGGCCGTGGAACGGTGAAGACCATCGTGTCGGACGGGCCGTCGGGCTCGGACGAGCCGACTTCTCCCGGGTAGCTCAAGCCCTCTGCGTCCGTGGCCCGCTTCGGTCCGGGGCCGCGTGACCCGCTGCCGGCGATCGGGTCGGCGAACCGGGCGATCACCCGGATGTCGGCCCGCTCGACGGCAGAGTCGGCGCGCAGCTCGACCCTGGGACGGTCCACCAGGGTGTAGTGCCGCGATCTGGCGAACAGGAGCGCACCGTCGGCGAGTTCCGAGGCCAACGACGAGGTCATGTCACCGAACGCCGTCAGATCGGACGGATTGAGGTGGATGACGAAGCGGTTCGGGACGAGCGTGCGATCGGCGGCCGCAAGCCGTTCCGCCTCCATCGCGCGCTCGATCCGGCGCTGCAGCTGGACCGGCTGCAGGCGTGCTCGGAATAGGCGCGCAGACGGTCGCTCGAAGAGTCGTTCGAAGAACCGCTCGATGGCGGTCAGCGGCGGCATGGTCGGTCGGGGAGTCTAGCAGAGGGTCCGCTTGGACCCGTTCGGAGGATCGCCCGGACCATCCGCTCGTGGCCGTCGGTACCCCCGTCGGAGGGGTGGCCACAGGCAGCGGGGTATAATCTTCTCCCGGTTCGGGCCATGCCGTGCCCGGATGCGTCGTTCGAGAAACCTCCCGGGGGCCTGATGCCCGAGATCCTGACCGAATCGTTCTGCGAACGATGCGGCACGCGCTATACGTTCGAATCGTCCGCCCCGCGCACCGCGCGCCTCAAGGGCATCAAGGTGATCTCGCGCGGCCTCAAGAACTTCGTCATGTCCGACGACACGTCGATGGACGAGGCCATGGCTGCGGCTCGTAGCGAGACGGATCGCGAGGTCACCTCGCAGCAGCTGGACGCCTTCCACAAGACGTTCAGCTTCTGCATGAGCTGTCGCCAGTACACGTGCGGCACGTGCTGGAACGAGGCGGAAGGCCGATGCCTGTCGTGTGCGCCGCACCTTGGGCGCGAGATCCTTCCCGCGCCGTTCCCTGACCTCGACCCCGGAGCCGGCGTCGTCGTGGCGAACGGGACCATGGGATCGAACGGTCACGCCCACGAGGAAGGGCACGCGGCGATGGCCTGGCCGACGTCCGACCTCATGCAGGATGCGGAATCCGAAGGCGCGGACGCGATCGCAGCGGTGGATGCTGCGGCCCGCCTCGCTGCCCTGAGCACCGTCACGACGGATGCCGAGGCTCCGGACGGTGACCTGCCTGTCGACGAGGCCGCGAGCGAGCCCGCCGTCGGCCCCGAGGCGGAGCTCAGCGCCGATACCCGACCCGGCGCGACGCTCGAGGCCGCGCCGCCGGTCGAGGCCGCGGATGAAGGCCCGACGGAGGCCGCGCCGCCGGTCGAGGCCGCTGTCCCATCGGTGGACGAGGCGGACATCGACGGTCGCGCCGCTGCCGCCGCCGGTCAAACGAGCTCGCTGCTTCGCCGATTCCGACCGGGCGAGGACCTC
>JAOUEG010000476.1 GCA_029858845.1 Chloroflexota bacterium
AAGCATGCGCTCGAAATCGTTGATCTGGTCATAGCGCGCCGACCAGATCGCCTCCGGGACCAGGCCGTGCACGCGGACGACGAGGACGTCCTCGTAGTGGGACCGATTGAAGATCCCGATCTCACCCTTGCGCGGGGCAGCCTTGTGGACGCGCCACAGGAAGTCGTGGGCGAGTTCCTCGGCGCTGGGCACCTTGAAGGAGGTGACCGGGCAGCCCTGCGGATTGAACGCTTCCATCACCTTGTTGATCGTCCCGTCCTTGCCGGCGGCATCGATGCCCTGGAGGACGACGAGGACGGAGCGATCGGCCGCGGCCCAGAAGCGGTCCTGCAGGTCCGCCAGGCGGCCGAGCTGTCTCGCGAGCTCGGGCCCGGCCGTCGCCTTGTCCCAGCCATGGGTGGCCGCGGGATCCATCTGGGACAGGCGAACGCGTGACCCGGGTTTGACGCGCAATCGCTCGCGCAGGTCGATCCGATCGGCCATCACGTCTCCTCGGGATCAGGTGCGCAGCGCATGACCGCGGACGCCTGCGGTGTGTGCGTCTCCGTCATCCGATGCAGTATGCCCCGTGTGCCGCCGGCGCTACCGTGCGGGCGTCCGGCCACGCCTCGTGAGGTCGTCCTCGATGCCTGATCTCTCTCGGATCTCGTTCCGCCATCCCGTCAACCAGCGGATGTTCGTGGACGCGCCGCTCGGCGCGCGGATCGCCGACCGGGTCACCGGGTTCCTGGGAAGTTGGCGGTTCGTGATCGTCCAGTCGATCATCGTGGTGATCTGGATCGCCGGCAACGTTGTCCTCCTGTTCCGTTTCGACCCCTACCCGTTCATCCTCCTGAACCTCGCCTTCTCCACCCAGGCCGCCTACGCCGCGCCCCTCATCCTGCTCGCAGGCAACCGGTCTGCCCAGCGCGACCGGCTGACCCTGGAGCACGCCGCGAGCGAGGCCGACCTGGAGGAATCGCAGAACGAGGAGTTGCTGCTCGGGAACCGCCAGATCCTGGAGCGGGTCGAGCGCCTGGAGCAGTCGATCCTGTCCCTCGAGCGGTCCATCTCCGCCGCGGTGGAGCGCCTGGAGCGGCCTGAGGGACGAGCGGACCCCATCGACTGACGGACGGGTACCATCCGAGCACGAACATCGACCACGAGCGCCCGAGCGCAGGAGCACCCTCGCCATGACCGTTTCGACCGGCACCAAGCCCCATCCGATCTTCCTCGCCGGCCGTTGGGTCGTGTCGCCGGACGTCCTGGCGGTCGCCAACCCGGCGGATGCCTCGAACCCCGCCGGCGCCACCTACAACGCGACACCCGAGCAGTACGAGGAGGCGGTCCAGGCCGCGGTCGCGGCGTTCGAGGTCACGCGCAGGCTACCGGCCTACGAGCGGGGCCGGATCCTGCGCGACATCTCCGCGGGGATCAGGGCCCGCCGCGAGGAGCTCGGCCATCTGATCGCCCTCGAGGCCGGCAAGCCGATCCGCGACGCGCTGGTCGAGGTGGATCGTGCGGTGCTGACCTTCCGTCTCGGGGCGGAGGAGGCGGAGCGGATGACCGGTGAGCTCATCCCCCTCGACCTGATGCCGAGCAGCAAGGATCGGGTCGGCATCACCCGCCGCTTCCCGATCGGGCCCATCGCGGGCATCAGTCCGTTCAACTTCCCGCTCAACCTGGCCGCGCACAAGGTCGCCCCGGCCATCGCGTCCGGCAACCCGATCGTGCTCAAGCCGCCGTCCAAGGATCCACTCACGATGCTGACGGTGGCCGAGATCATCGATGCCGCGGGCGTTCCGGCCGGGATGGTCAGCATCCTGCCGATGACCCGTGAGCTGGGTGACCGGATGGTCGCGGACGAGCGCTTCAAGCTGCTCACGTTCACCGGCTCGCCGTCGGTGGGCTGGCGGATGAAGGAGCGGGCCGGCAAGAAGAAGGTCGTCCTGGAGCTGGGCGGGAACGCCGGCGTCATCGTGGACCGGACGGCGGACATCGACTGGGCGGTCAAGCGCAGCCTCATCGGCGCCTTCGCCTATTCCGGCCAGGTCTGCATCAGCGTCCAGCGGATGTTCGTCCACGAGGCGGTCTGGGA
>JAOUEG010000065.1 GCA_029858845.1 Chloroflexota bacterium
GGTGCCTTCCGGCTGCTGGACGAGGTGCGCGGCGATCGCGGCCTCGGGCCCGTCATCGAGGCGAATCCGGAGCGAGTCCAGGTCGTCCCCATCGCAGCGGCCGCCGGGGCCGATAATCCGGATGTGGATACCCGTGACGATCTCGTGAACCTGCTGGAGATGGCCTGGACCGATCGCGTCCTGGCCAACAAGGACCAGGTGGACCGCTTCCGGGAGGTGCCGGACGCCACCGACTTCTATGCGCCGGTGACATCCGTCTTCCGGGCCGACCCGACCCGGACGGACGAACCGGCCCTGGCCTCGCTGCTCGCTCTCGTGCGGCCCGGGGACACGTGGCTGGACATCGGTGCCGGGGCAGGTCGCTACGCACTCCCGATCGCCCGGGCCGTGTCTTCCAGTGGCGGGGGGGTCATCGCCCTGGACCCGTCCGCCGGCATGCTCGCCGGCCTCCGCGAGATCGCGGCCGAGCACGGGATCTCGAATGTCCGGACCGTCGAGGCCCGCTGGCCACCGGAGGATGGCGACGTCACGCCGTACGCAGCGGACGTGTCGCTCATCGCCCACGTGAGCTACGACATCGCTCCGATCGGACCGTTCGTGGCGGCGATGGAGTCGGCGGCCCGTCGACTGTGCGTCGCCGTGCTCATGGAGCGGCAGCCGTCGTCCATCGCGGATGTCTGCTGGCCGCCGGTCTGGGGTGAAACACGGATCGCCCTGCCCGCCCTCCCTGAATTCGTCGAGCTGCTGAGGGCGCGTGGACGCCGGCCATCGATCGAGCATCTGGAGCGGGCGCCCCGCCGGTTCGGATCGCGCGACGACCTCGAGGCGTTCCTGCGGCGGCAGCTCTGGGTGGACCGCGGCAGCGCTGCGGACCGGCGGTTCCTCGAGGCACTCGAGCCGCTTCTTGTCACCGACGACGACGGGCGGGTCGGGCTCCGCGATCAGCGGCCTCTCCCGATCGGCATCGTGCGATGGGATCCAGGGGCCGGCCATGTCTGAGGCCGGCGCCGGGGCAGGTAAGCCAGGTCGTCCGGACGATGGGGAAGCGCCGGAGATCGGCGGAACGGCCCAGGGCGTCGCCCCGGACGGGCGTCCGTGGGTCCACCCACTGACCCGAGCCGCATGGCGGACCTGGCTCGTCGAGCATCATCTGACGTCGAAGGGCGTCCACCTCGTCACCTGGCGACGACCCACCGGCCGCGCCCGGGTCGAGTACGAGGATGCGGTCGAGGAGGCACTCTGCGTCGGCTGGATCGACTCGACGTTGCGCCGGCTCGATCCGGATCGAACCATGCTGTGGTTCGCCCCGCGTCGTCCCGGCAGCGTCTGGGCCCGTTCCAACAAGGAGCGCGTGACGCGGCTCGCCGCGGCTGGCCGGATGCTGCCGGCCGGCCTGGCGGCCGTGGAGGAGGCGAAGCGCACCGGTGCGTGGACGATCCTGGACGAGGTCGAGGCGCTCATCGTCCCGGACGATCTCGGCGAGGCCCTCGATGGCCGCCCCCCGGCGCGGCGGCGCTGGGACACGGCCAGCCGGAGCACCCGTCAGCGGCTGTTGTGGTGGATCCGGCAGGCGAAGCGACCTGAGACGCGGGCGAAGCGCGTCCGGGAAACGACGGAGATGGCGTTGCGCGACGAGCTGATCGCCCGCTGAGCGACGTCAGGGATCGTTGCGCAGCCGCGAGTAATTGACGAGATCGTGGCGGGAGCCGCCCCGATACTGGGCGCCGCGGACGATGCCCTCACGCACGAAGCCGGCTCTTGCCAGCGAACGCTGCTCGGCGATGTTCGCGATGTCGGTGGAGGCCTCGACCCGGTCCACCTCCGTGGTCGCGAATAGCTCGTCCGCGAGGCGCCGCTGTGCCTCCGCTCCCAGGCCATGCCCGCGAGCCTCCGGGATCAGGGCGATCCCGATGTTCCAGGCCTTCGATCCCTCGTTGGGTCCGTACCGGACCGCGCGCCAGCTCACGGTCCCGACCGGCCGGCCATCTTCCACGCGCTCCACGATCAGCAGACCGTGGGACTCGTCACGGAGCGGGCCGCGGGTCAGCGGCACACGGAGCGATCCGCGCGGCGGCAGCCCGAAATCGTTGAACTCACTCCTCACGTCCGGGTGTTCCCACGCCTCGAGCAGGTCGAGGTCGTCCAGCGTCGCGTCACGCAGCCGCACGCGCGGCTCGTCGGGAGCCCGCTTCTTGACTTCCGATGTCGTCGCGTCACCCATCCGGTCGATACTGGCACATGTCCGCGATGCCGTTCGGGGATTCGTTGACGTTGGGTTGACCCCTGGCGGATACTCACCCGAATTACTTCCCGAGTCGCGACCGGTGGGCAGGCCGAGGGCCCTGTGCTCTGAACGCCGGTCACCGAGCCGTCGCCACCAGTTCTGCGCCCGTCCGGGCCGGTCGGGCCGACCAGTCTCCGCGCAAGCGGGGAGGAGGAAGACAGCGCGATGATCCCAGGCCAATTCGAGTACGTCCGCCCGGGAGACCTGGACGAGGCGCTGCGGATCCTCAAGGACCGCGAAGGTGAGGCGAAACTGCTCTCGGGCGGCTACAGCCTGATCCCGTTGATCAAGCTCCGCCTCGCTCAGCCCGGGCTCCTGGTCGATCTCCAGGACGTCACCGGTCTGGATGGCATCAGCGAGACCGACGATCACCTGCGGATCGGAGCTCGGGCGACCCACCGTCAGATCAACGAGAACGAGATCGTCGCGGATCGCTACCCGATGTTGCACGAGGCGACGGCGCTCATCGGCGACCCGCAGGTCCGCAACTGGGGCACGATCGGCGGTTCGATCGCCCACGCGGACCCGGCCAGTGACTGGCCCGCCCTGCTGCTCGCCACGGGCGCCACGGTCGTCTGCCGCGGCCAGAGCACGGAGCGGGAGATCAAGGCCCGCGACTTCTTCGTCGACACCTTCACGACGGCCATCGAGCCGACCGAGGTGTTGACGGAAGTGCGGTTGCCACGTCGGCCCAGGCTGGCCGGCGGCGCCTACAACAAGCTGGAGCGCAAGGTCGGAGACTTCGCCACGTGCGGGGCCGCGGTCGCCGTGCAACTCGCCGGTGACGGCCGGATCGTGTGGGCCGGCGTCGCGCTGACCGGCGTCGCGGAGAGCCCCTTCGCCGCCACGGACGCCGAGGCGCTGCTCCAGGGCGGGACACCTTCCGAGGACCTGTTCCGGGGCGCCGGCGCGGCAGCCGGCGTGCAGGCGAGGCCCGCAGCGGACGTCCGTGGTTCCGTCGAATACAAGCGCGCGATGGCCGCCGAGATGACCGTCCGGTCGCTCCGCAGCGCCGTCGCCCGCGCGCAGGCGTACGCGTAGGAGGGCCCCCGATGACCACCCAGCACGTGACGGTCACCGTCAACGGGGAGGCGCACGAAGCGGACGTCGAACCGCGGCTTCTCCTGGTCCACTTCCTGCGCGATACGCTCGGTCTGACCGGGACGCACGTCGGCTGCGACACCAGCAACTGCGGTGCGTGCACCGTTCACGTGGACGGCGAGAGCGCCAAGTCGTGCACGATGCTCGCCGTGCAGGCCAACGGCCGCGAGGTGAGCACGATCGAGGGCATGGCCGACGGCGCCACCCTCCATCCGCTCCAGCAGGCTTTCTGGGACCAGCACGGCCTGCAGTGCGGGTTCTGCACCCCGGGGATGATCATGCAGGCCGCCTGGCTGCTCGGCGAGAACCCCGACCCATCGGAGCACGAGATCCGCGAGGGCATCAGCGGCAACCTCTGTCGCTGTACCGGCTACGTCAACATCGTGAAATCGATCCAGCAGGCCGCGGCCGAGATGGCCGCCGCCGCCGAAACCCAGTCGGCCGGCGCCGCGCCGGCCGCGGCCGGTTGAGCGGGGAGTGATCCTATGACGACGGAAGCGGAGCCCCGCACCAGCCTCGAAGTCGGTGGCATGGGCCACTCGGTGAAGCGCAAGGAGGACCCACGCTTCATCCGCGGCCAGGGTGAGTACATCGACGACGTCAACCTGCCCGGCCAGCTCTGGCTGGACATCGTGCGCAGCCCGTACGCGCACGCCCGGATCAAGGGCATCGACTCGAGCGAGGCGCTCAAGATCCCCGGAGTCCTCGCGGTCATCACGGGCAAGGATCTCGAGGGGTACAAGCTGCACTGGATGCCGACCCTCGCCGGCGACATGCAGATGGTGCTTCCCACGGACACCGTCATGTACCAGAGCCAGGAAGTCGCGGCGGTCATCGCCACGACCAAGTACATCGCGGCCGATGGCGTCGCGGCGGTCCTGGTCGACTACGAGCCCCTGCCCGTGATCACGGACCCGTTCAAGGCGCTCGAAGCCGACGCGCCGGTCCTGCGACCCGATCGCGGGGAGGACAAGCAGAACAACCACATCTGGCACTGGGAGTCCGGTGATCGAGAGGCGACCGACGCCGACCTGGCCGCCGCCGAGATCCATCTCGAGGAGGACATCTACATCCCGCGGATCCACGTCGCTTCGATCGAGACGTGCGGCTGCGTCGCCGATTGGAACCCGGTCCGCCAGCAGCTCACGCTGCACATGACGACCCAGGCCCCGCACGCGATCCGCACCGTCCTGGCGCTCGTCGCCGCGGGCGCCGGCCTGCCGATCAGCGAACAGAACATCCGGGTGAAGACCCACGACATCGGCGGCGGGTTCGGCGGCAAGGTCCCGGTCTACCCGGGCTACGTCCTTGCCGTCGCCGCCTCGTTCCTGATCGGCAAGCCGGTCAAGTGGATCGAGGACCGCAGCGAGAACCTGCAGGCGGATTCGTTCGCCCGCGACTACCACATCCATGCCGAGATCGGCGCGACCAAGGACGGCAGGATCACCTCGCTCAAGGCCAAGACCGTCGCCGACCACGGCTACACGGATGCCGCCGCCGATCCGTCCAAGTATCCGGCTGGTCTGTTCAACGTCATCACCGGCTCGTACGACTTCCCGAACGCCTTTGTCGAAGTCGACGGTGTCTACACCAACAAGCCGCCCGGCGGCGTCGCCTACCGCTGCTCGTTCCGGGTGACCGAGGCGGTCCACGCTGTCGAGCGGATGGTGGACATCCTCGCCCACGAGATCGGCAAGGACCCGGCGCAGCTGCGGATGGAGAACTTCATCCAGCCGGAGCAGTTCCCGTACAAGACGCCGACCGGCTGGTCGTACGACTCGGGCAACTACCCGGCCGCGCTCCAGAAGGCGCTCGACATGATCGGCTACGACGACCTGCGCAAGGAGCAGGCGGAGAAGCGCGAGCGTGGCGAGCTCATGGGCATCGGCATCAGCAGCTTCACCGAGATCGTCGGCGCGGGTCCTTCGCACGACTTCGACATCTTGGGCATCAAGATGTTCGACAGCTGCGAGATCCGGGTCCACCCGACCGGCAAGGTCATCGCCCGACTCGGCGTCCAGAGCCAGGGCCAAGGGCACGAGACGACGTTCGCGCAGATCATCGCCGAGGAACTGGGCTTCCCGGTCCAGGACATCAAGATCGAGGAAGGCGACACGGATACCGCGCCGTACGGCCTCGGCACGTACGCGTCGCGATCGACTCCGGTCGCGGGCGCGGCCACGGCCGTCGCCGCGCGCAAGATCCGCGACAAGGCCCGCAAGCTGGCGGCCCACCTGCTCGAGGCGTCCGAGGACGACCTCGAATGGGAGCCCGGCAAGTTCAGCGTCAAGGGCTCGCCGGATCGGTTCAAGACGATCCAGGAGATCGCCTTCGCGGCGTACACGAACCATCCCGCCGGGATGGAGGCCGGCCTCGAGGCCGTCGACTACTACGATCCGCCCAACCTGACCTTCCCGTTCGGCAGCTATATCTGCGTCGTCGACATCGACAAGGGCACCGGCAAGGTCAGCGTCCGGCGCTTCGTCGCCATCGATGACTGCGGCAACATCATCAACCCGATGATCGTGGACGGCCAGATCCACGGCGGGCTGACGATGGGCCTGGCGCCGTCGCTCTACGAAGAGATCAGCTACGACGAGCTCGGCAACAACATGGCCGGCACGTTCATGGACTACCTCCTCCCGACCGCCGTGGAGACCCCGGCCTGGGAGACCGGCAAGACGATCACCCCCTCGCCGCATCACCCGATCGGGGCCAAGGGGGTCGGCGAGTCGGCCACGGTGGGCGCGCCTCCGGCGATCGCCAACGCGGTGGTCGACGCGCTGTGGCACCTCGGTGTCCGCAACGTGGATATCCCGATGACGCCCCAGAAGATCTGGACCATCCTGCACGAGAAGGGGGTCTCCTGATCCCGATGACGCCCCGACTCCCGACGCCCAACGGTGCCGGGAGGAGGATCCCGCGATGAAGCAGCCGACGTTCGCTCGCGCCGTCGAACTGGAGGCCGCCGGACGCTCGTTCGCCGTCGCCACCGTCGTGGCGGTCCGGCGGCCCACGTCGGCTCGCCCGGGCGCCAGCGGCATCATCCATCCGGATGGCGCGATCGAGGGCTGGGTGGGCGGCAGCTGCGCCCAGCCCGTGGTCGTTCGTGAGGCGCTTCGGGCCATCGCGGACGGCCAGCCCCGTTTGCTCCGGCTCTCGAAGGACGGGCCGGGCGAGGGACGTCGGGCCGACGGTGTCATCGAGTTGGTCATGACCTGCCATTCCGGCGGGACCCTGGAGATCTACGTGGAACCGCATCTCCCCGCGCCGCTCCTGTGGGTGGTCGGGACGACCCCGATCGTGGGCGCTCTGGCGGCACTCGGATCCGCTGCAGGATGGCGGGTGACCGTCATCGACCCCATCGCGCAGGAGGACGGATTCCCGACGGCTCACAGGATCCACGCCTCGGCGGATATCCGCGGCCTGGATCCCGATTCCTCGCCATACATCGTCGTCGCCAGCCAGGGCATCTGGGACGAAGAGGCCGTCGGGCTGTCGCTTTCGCGGGATGCCGCGTATGTCGGCCTGGTGGCCTCGCCGACCCGGGCCGGGGTGGTTCGGGAGTGGTTGCGCGAGGAGACGACCATCGGTGACGACCGGATCGCGGCCCTCCGCGCCCCGGCCGGGCTGGACATCGGCGCCGAGACCGCCGAGGAGATCGCCCTCTCGATCCTGTCCGAGTTGGTCCAGGTTCGCCGTGGCCGGGCCGACTTCGTCGCCAGCCCGGGGCCGGCCACGATCGCCGCCGGGATCCCCGAATCGGTCGATCTCGCTCCGGTGGTGGACGACATCGTCCTTCGGGACCCCGTCTGCCACATGGTCGTGGACCGCGCTCACGCCCGTCATCTCGCCGAGCACGATGGTGTCGTGTACGCGTTCTGCTCGATCGGCTGCCGTACTAGGTTCATCAAGGAACCCGTGACCTACCTGACGGCGAACGAGCCGTCACCGATGTCAGACTGATCCGGGTACCGTCCCGGCATCCCACTCCTGGAGGACCCGCGTGCACTTCGAAGGCTCTGTCGAGATCGCCGCTCCGCGAGACACGGTCTGGTCATTCGTCATCGATCCGAACCAGGTCGGCCAGTGCGGACCCGGCGTCGAGTCGATCGAGGTGATCGACGACACCCATTTCAAGGCGACGGCCAAGGTCGGGATCGGGTTCATCAGCGCGCGCTTCATCGTGAACATGGAGTTCGCCGAGATGACGCCACCCGATGCGGCGACGATCAAGGCCCACGGCCAGGCGCCCGGCAGCGCCGTGGATGCCACGGCGCAGATGCACCTGACCGATGGGGCTGACGGCGGCACGCGGATGGACTGGTCGGCGGATGTCAACCTGTCCGGCACGCTCGCGAGCGTCGGCGCGCGGCTCATCGAAGGGACGGCCAACAAGATGATCGGCCAGACGTTCGACTGCATGAAGGCGAAGCTCGAGGTGGGCGCGGCCTGACCCGCGGCCTGTCGGCCGAGCGACGGTCACGAGCACGATGGAGCACCTCGACCGGGTCGTCGGACCCATCGCGACGAACGTCCACGTGCTCGCCGACCCGAGGACGCGGGAGGCCATCGCCATCGACACCGCGACCCCGTCCCTAGCCTGGATCGCGGATGAGCTGGCTGAGCGTGACTGGACGTTGAAGCTCATCGTCTCCACGCATGGCCACTGGGACCACATCGGAGACAACGCGGCGGTGGCCACCCACACGGGCGCGGAGATCGCGGTCCATCCCCTGGATCGGGACCGCCTCGTCCATCCGCAGCCACTCCTGGCGCCGTTCGAGATCGCCCCTTCGGTTCCGGCCGTCGAGCTGGCCGAGGGGGGCGAGATCCGATTCGGTTCGATCCGGCTCACGGTCCTGCACACACCCGGTCATACCGAGGGCTCCGTCTGCCTGTTGGCGCCGGATGAAGGCCTGCTCTTCAGCGGCGACACGCTGTTCGCGGGCGGCTGGGGGCGGGTAGACCTGCCCGGTGGCGACCCGGCGGGGATGGCGAGTTCACTCGCCCGCCTGTCCGAGCTGGAGGACCGCGTCGGCGTCTATCCGGGCCACGGCGGTGCGACGACCATCGGTCGTGAACGCGCCTGGCTGGAACTCGTCCGGGACGGCGGTCG
>JAOUEG010000477.1 GCA_029858845.1 Chloroflexota bacterium
TGAACGACGGGCTGGGGACGCCCCTGGTCCTTGTCGCGGTGGCGTACGTGACGGCCGGTGGCGGGGAGGGAACGACCGGCTGGATCGGCGAGGCCGTGGGCGAGGTGGGGCTCGGCGTGCTCGTCGGGGTCTTCGTGGGAGGCGGTGGCGCGATCGCCCTGCGCCTTGCGGAGCGACGTTCCCTGATCGCGCCGGCGACGCGCTGGGTCATCGCCCCGACGATGGCGCTCCTGGCCTGGTGGGCGGGTCACGCCGTCGGTGGGAACGTGTTCATCGCCGCCTTCAGCGCCGGCCTGGCCCTCACGGTCGTCCACGGCCGCGTCCGGCCGGCGTACCTGGAGTTCGCCGATGGCGTCGGAGAACTTGCCGGACTGGGCGTCTTCTTCCTGTTCGGCGCCCTCCTGCCGGACCTGCCGCTGCTGGACCCCCCGGTCATCGTGTTCGGCGTCGCTGCGCTGACCGTGGTCAGGATGGTGCCCGTGGCGGTCGCGACCATCGGCGCCGGCCTGGCCGCGCCGACCGTCGGCTTCCTCGGCTGGTTCGGTCCGCGGGGCCTTGCGTCCATCGTCCTCGGGCTCATGGCGACGGGCAGCGGACTACCGTTGGCGGACGATCCCCGGATCGCCGCTGCTGTCGCGATGACCGTGCTGCTGAGCGTGGTGGCGCATGGCCTGACCGCGACCCCCTTCGTGCAGCGGTACGCCGTGATGGCGCGGCGGCTCCCGGCATCCGCCGCGGAGCATGAGGCGAGCGTGGAGATCGCGTCGCGGACGGCATCGCTCCGCCAGGGTCGAGCCGCGACGATCGAGGGCACGGAGGAGGGACCCTGATGAGCGATCGCGGAACCCCGGGATCGCTGCCCGCCGTCGCCGTCGTAGACGAGGCCGGTCGGCAGATGCGGGCGCCCTGGGCGGCCGGCATCGCCGGCATCCTGTTCGCCGCCCTGTTCACCGCATCGCTCGCGCTGATCCGGACATCGCCGATCATATCGGCGAGCGATGAGGAGTTGGCCCTCCTGTTCGCCACCGGAAGGGACCTCTCGTTCGTCGTCGGCGGGCTCTACCTCGCTCCGTTCGCCGGGATCATGTTCGTCTGGTTCATCGCCGTGATCCGAGACCAGATCGGTGAGCGCGAGGACCGGTTCTTCGCCACGGTCTTCTTCGGGAGCGGCCTCCTGTTCGTTGCCCTCCTGTTCATCGCGGCGGCGGTCGCCTCCGCGAGCGTGGTCGGTGTTCGCTACCTTGGCCAGCCGCCGCCCACAGCGGCCGAGGCGGAGGCCGGTCGAGCCCTGTCGTACACCCTGCTGTTCGCGTTCGCGACCCGAGCGGCGGCCGTGTTCCTGATCTCGACGGCGTCCGTCGGCTTGCGGAGCAGGACGTTCCCCCGATGGTTCGCTGCGACCGGCTACCTGCTCGGTGTCCTGCTGCTCGTCGCGACCGTCTTCTGGGACTGGGTGATCCTGGTCCTGCCGGCCTGGGTCGCGGTCGTCAGCCTGTTCATCCTGCGACGCGAGCGGGCACTTCGGACAGCCGCCCGCTCGACGCACGGAGCCTAGCCCGTCGGACGGCCCTCGATGACGAAGCTCGCGTCGTGTCCTCGCTCCGTGCCCTCCACCGTGACCGCATTCCCGGTCTTGCCGAAGCTGAGGCGCAGCTCGTAGGCCCGTCCGTCGGCGACCTCGTCCAGCTCCAGCACGATCGTCCGGCCGGCGGCCCATGAAGCGCGGATCGCGACCGGGCGGCGATGGCGATCGAGTCCGACCCGATAGCGTCCGTCCAGGCCGACCGGCAGGACGTCGTCGATGGGGCTGTCCCCGTAGGCCATGGTCACCGTGCCCTGGGCCCCCTTCGCCGTGAGGTCCAGGCGGAGGCTCGTGAGGTCGGGCGGGTTCGCGTCGAGTACCCACGTCACGCCGGAGACGGCCTTGACCGTGGATGCCGGGGCGGAGGGCCTCACGGCCTCCGGGCCGCTCCGGGCGGCCTCGAGAGCGTCAGCGAGTTCCTGCTCCCCGAGCGGGTCGGCGAACAGCGGGCGATCCGCGCTGACCAGGGCCGCGAGCAGTGGGTCGAGGA
>JAOUEG010000478.1 GCA_029858845.1 Chloroflexota bacterium
AGTTCCGCTCGTGCGTCGTCGCCGTCCAGGAACATCGACTGGTCCGCGATGAGGTCCTGCTGGGCGTCCAGCCCGACCAGCCCGAGCCGGCCGCGCATCGTGTCCAGGTCCACGTCCGGGAACGCCACGGCTTCGCCGGCGATCGCCCGGAGCTCCGCCGGCCATCCGGGCAGCTCGTACAGCTTGCGGATCAGGGCGTACCGGCTGTCCGAGGCCTGCTGGAACGGGGAGCGGTCCAGCGGTTTGCCACCCACCCACCAGGTCCCGTTGCCATCTCTCCGGACCTCGCCGGACTTCACCTCCAGCACGAGGATCCCGCGATCCGGATCGGCGATGACGACGTCCGCCTCGCCCTTCCGCACGTGGCCGTGATCGCGCAAGAGCCAGTGCACGTTGGCGAGGACGGCCGTGGGCGGCGGCAGGATGGCGCGGAGGCATTCGACGACGAGCTGCTCGGCCCGCTCGCCGGGTGTCTGATCTCGCGATGCTCGCTCGACCATCCCGCGCTCCCCTTCCTCGGCCCGATGGTACGGGACCGGCGGTCAGCCGATCCGCCCGTCCAGCTCCCCGTCCGCGTAGTCCATGGCGAAGAAGTTGCGCTCCCGTTCGCACTCGCCACAGATCGGCTGGCCACCGTCTCCGGTGGGATCCTCGTCCGGATCGCCAACGAGGGCGCGACCACACGTCGCGCAGCGCAGCACGATATCGACGACGACGAACCCGTCGAGATCGTTCTCGTCGTCCTCGTCATCACTCGCGTCAGGCGCGTCAGTCCGCATCGGCGAGGCCCTCCCGCCACTCGCGGAGATCCCGGTCGATCTCCGACGTCGCACCGATCTTCCCGACTTCCCGTGACACCTTCGCTGTCACGGCTGGTGCCGCCGCGCACCGCAGGTTCGGTGCGGCCGCGCACCGCAGGCTCGATGCCGCCGCGCACCGCTCACAACAACGTCGCGCCGGTCCGCCGCCTCCGTCCGGGGACCCCGTAGGCGGCCAGCCCGTTGGCGAGGAGCACGCCCACCATCCCCGCCACGAACAACGACCCGGTGCCGGTCGACCAATCGACCTCGTCGCCTGCGCGGGCCAGCCCGACGAGGATCCCGACGACGGCGATGGCCTGCGCCTGCACGATCGCTCGCGCCGCACCGGGACGGCGATCGAGTGCGATCTCCAGGCCGACCACGCCGGACAGGGCGAACATCGCGCCGAGGACGCGCGCCGTCAACGGGGTCAGCGTCCACGGCCAGGTGGGGATCAGGGCGTCCGGGGCGATGACCAGGATCAGGGCGGTCGTCAGGAGCACCATCCCGAGGCCGCCGACCACGAGGCGCAGCACGTCGCCGACGGGCTCGCGGTCCTCGGCCGCCCAGCCAGGGTCGTGCGCGGCGTTCCGCCACCAGACGATCGGCAGGACGAACGGCAGCGTCACGTAGAGGACGGTCCACAGGAAGAACGACGGATGCCCGGCCGTGAACGCCGGCCAGTGCAGCACGGTCGCCACGCCGAGGATCGCGGCGAACGCCGTCACCGGCAGGAAGCCGAGCGTGACGGTGTGCCAGCTGCGGGCCATCACGACGCGTCCGAAGAACCAGGCGCCCCCGAGGTACGTCGCGCCGAGCATCATCGCCGACATCGATGGCTTCACCGGCCACGAGAAGAACCGGCCGGTCTCGGCCGGGAAGACCCACAGCATCACGAACGCCACGGTCAGGATCGGGACGATCACGGCGGCGAGGCCCCGCGTCACCGGGAGGACGCGATCGTCGCGGATCCCTGACGATGTCATGCCCATGCAACGCAGCCTCCGGCCATGCGCCGGCAGCGCGACGCTCGGTGCAGGCTACCTGACGTCGGCAACGGATTCGCGACGCGGGCGCGGATGTCGCCGAGGGAATGGCCGCGGTGCTGCTCCCGCCGCACGAGTGGCCGCAAGACCGGGCCGCAGCCCGGGGAGTGCCGGGCCGACGTTCAGGCCTCCTTGGGGAGCCGCCCCATCAGGCCGAGCATCCAGCGCATGAACTTGTGCCCGCCGTCCGACGTGGGCCCGTACATCAGCGGACAGC
>JAOUEG010000479.1 GCA_029858845.1 Chloroflexota bacterium
CGGGCCGTTGACGACGCAGCCCATGACGGCGACGCGCAACTCCTCCGAACCCGGATGCGCATCGCGCCACGCTGGCATCTTCTCCCTCAGGTAGCCCTGGATCTGCTGCGCCATCTCCTGGAAGAAGGTGCTCGTCGTCCGCCCGCATCCGGGGCAGGCCGAGACCTGAGGCAGGAACGAGCGCAGGCCCATCGACTGGAGGATCTGCTGGGCGACTTCCACCTCTCGCTCACGCGGGGCTCCGGGCTCGGGCGTGAGGGAGACCCGGATCGTGTCGCCGATGCCTTCGTTCAGCAGGATGGCCAACCCGGCCGTGGACGCGATCACGCCCTTGTCACCCATCCCGGCTTCGGTCAAGCCCAGGTGGAGCGGGTAGTCGCACCGGGCCGCCAGCAGCCGATAGACATCGACCAGGTCGCGGACCCCGCTCACCTTGGCGCTGATGATGATCCGGTCATGGGCCAGACCGGTCGATTCGGCCATCTCCGCGGACCGGAGGGCGCTCTGGAGCATGGCCTCCACCATGACGTCCCGAGCGTCACGAGGTGTCGCCAGGCGTGCGTTGGCGTCCATCAGCTCGGTCAGCACCACCGGGTCCAGCGAACCCCAGTTGACCCCGATCCTGACGGGCTTGCCCTGGTCGACGGCGACCCGGACGATCGTGGCGAAGTGCTCGTCGTGCCGCTTGGCGCCGACGTTGCCCGGGTTGATCCGATACTTGGCCAGCAAGGCCGCCATCTCCGGGTAGTCGACCAGCAGCTTGTGACCGTTGTAGTGGAAGTCGCCCACGATCGGAACGTCCACCCCGAGGCCACGCACCTTGCGGACCATCTCCGGGACAGCCGCGGCGGCCGCCTCCGTGTTCACGGTCACCCGAACGAGTTGTGAGCCAGCGTGGGCCAGGCGGGCTACCTGGATGGCTGTGGCATCCGCGTCCGCGGTGTCCGTGTTCGTCATGGACTGGACGACCACCGGATGGGCGCTTCCGACGAGCACGCCGCCGACATCCACGCTGACGGACGGCCGGCGCCGCGGCCGGAGCTGATCGGGCGAGGCCACGCTCAGGAGCCTCCCGTCATGCTCCGGATGACGTCGAAACCGGTGATCCAGATCAGGAACGCGAAAAGGAAGACGAATCCGACCATATAGGTCAGCTGTTCGGCACGAAGGCTGATCCGCGGACCGAACAGCCGCTTCAGCGTGATCATCAGCATGCGGCCGCCGTCGAGCGGAGGGAACGGCAGGATGTTGACCACCGCCAGGTTGGCCGACAGGATGCCCGCGACGTACAGGGTGATGACCGGTCCGAGCTGCCAGAAGACGTCGCCGATCTGGGTCGCGATCCCGACGGGCCCCGAGACCGGGGGTGCCTGCGTCGGATCGGTCGCGATCGAGTCGACAAGCGTAGCCAGGCCGTTGACGATCAGCCCGAGCGCTTCCTGGGTGCGCTCCGCCCCGAGCGCCACGGCCTCTGCCGGCGTGTAGGTGATCGCGACGTCCGTGGTGACGGCGGACAGCTCCGAAACCCCAAGGGCACCCTGGCCGGCTGCGACGGCCGCCGCGTCACGAAGTTCCACGGTCGCCGTCGAGCCGCTGCCGTCAGCCTTGGTGAGACCAAGGACGACGGTCTGGCCGGCCTTGCCCTGCAGCGAGGTCAGGAGCGAGCCCCGGTCGAAGGCCCCGTAGTACTGACCATCGATGCTGACGACCGCGTCCCCGGGCTCGATCCCGGCACTCGCGGCGGGCGAACCGGGCTGGACCTTGCCGATCTCGACTCCGATGGTCGGATCGCCGCCCAGCGCGATCGCGGTGAAGATCGCGAAGGCTACGACGACGTTCATGGCGACGCCGGCGACGAGGATCAGCATCTTCACGATCCAGCGCTGGGTCGCGAATGAGCGCGGGTCGTCCGTCCCGTTGCCGTCCTCGCCCTCGAGCTTGACGAACCCACCGATCGGCAGCCAGTTGAGCGTGTAGAGCGTCTCACCCTTGCTGCGCATGACCTTGGCCCTCGGCGGAAAGCCGATCCCGAACTCCAGCACACGGACATTGGCGAGG
>JAOUEG010000480.1 GCA_029858845.1 Chloroflexota bacterium
TGCCCGAGGATCAGGGCGATGGCGCCGCGGCCGCCTCGGAGGGATCCCCGGCTGGTGACCGCGGCCCGGACGAAGCCCGGGTCTCGGGCAACGTGTTCAGCCGTCGCCATGAGGTCCGCGGCGACGTGACCCACGCCTTCGATCGATGCGACGCGGTCGTCCACGGGCGGTTCCGTGCGAGCTGGGCGTACCAGGCGTACGTGGAGCCTCACGTCGCCACGGCATGGATCGATCCGGACGGGACCCTGGCCGTCCACGCCAGCACCCAGGCGACGTTCGATACCCGCGACGCGCTGGCGAGGATCTTCGGTCTGACGTCCGTGAGGGTGCGCGTGACCGGCGCTCCTGTCGGCGGCGCATTCGGCTCCAAGCAGATCGTCGTCGAGCCCCTGGTGGCCGGGGCTGCCCTGGCTCTCCGAGCACCGGTGCGACTGGTGCTGGACCGGCGGGAGGACTTCGTTGCCACCAATCCGGCCCAGGGCACGGTCTTCGACGTCCGGATCGGGGCGAGTCGGACGGGCCGGTTCGAGGCGCTCGAGGCCCGGATGACGTACGACGCCGGTGCCTACACCGAGGAGTCCTGGGAGTGGTTCGCCGAGGTCCTGGTCACCGGGCCGTACCGCTGGCCGGCCTTCGACGTCCACGCCGACGGCGTCCGGACGAATCGGTTCGGGGCGGGCAACTATCGGGCGCCGACGGGCCCACAGGGTGTCTTCGCCCTCGAATCGCTCATCGATGAACTCGCGGAGCTCCTCGCGCTCGACCCGATCGAGATCCGCGCGGCCAACCTGATCGCCGAGGATGATCCGAGGGCCGATGGCACGCCCTGGCCGCGGATCGGCGCCCGCGAGTGCCTGGACCGGCTTCGGGAGCACCCCATCTGGACGGAGCGGTCACGCCTTCCGGCGGGCGAAGGTGTCGGCCTGGCGATCGGCGTATGGCCGGGATCGAAGCAGCCTGCGGCGGCCGCCTGCCGGCTCGAGCCGGACGGCACGATCACGGTCATGACGGGAGTGGTGGATGTATCCGGCTCGGCGAGCGGGTTCGCCGCGATCGCGGCCGAGACGTTCGGGGTCCCGATCGAGGCCGTCACCGTGCTCGCCGTCGCCACGGATTCGGCTCCTCCGTCACCGGCCTCCCTTGCCAGTGCGATCACGTACGGCGCTGGACCAGCCGTCCTGCGAGCGGTCGCCGAGGCACGCGAGCGCCTGCTCGTGGTCGCCGCGGACAGCTTCGAGATCGCGCCCGGCGACCTGGAGATCGTCGACGGCGTGATCCGGCCGCAGGGCTCTCCGGGCGCCGGCCGCCCCATCGCCGATTTCGCACGTGAGCTCAGCGAGAGCTTCGGGAGTCCGCACCCCCCGGTGGAGGGACACGCCTCGACAGCCCATGGTGTCGTCGCACCGTCGGTCGCAGGTCACCTGGCGCACGTTCGCGTGGACGAGGAGACCGGTTCCGTGGAGTTGCTCGGCTACGCCGTCGTCCAGGATGTGGGCCGGGCGTTGAACCCCGCCCTGGTCGAGGGTCAGATGCTGGGCGGGACGGTCCAGTCGATCGGTCGGGCGCTGTCGGAGGAGCTCATCCACGATGACCGCGGTCAACTGCTGACCGGCACCTTCCTGGACTACGCGATCCCGAGGGCCTCCATGCTCCCGCCGATCGATACGATGATCGTCGAGGTCCCGGCGCCGGAGGGCCCGTTCGGTGCCAAGGGGATCGGGGAGTCGTCGATCCTGCCCGGCCCTGCCGCCATCGCCAATGCGATCGCCGCCGCCACGGGCCTGAGGATGCGCGAGCTGCCGATGACGGCCCGGCGGATCTGGGAGGCCGCGAGGAGTGAGGCCCCGCCGGGCCGTTGACGGCGACGTCGACCGGAGCGCCGCTCCGGAAGATGCGCTACGGTGCCGCTGCGGCGCCCGGCCGTCTCGATCGAGTCGGAGCATGACCACATGACCCAGGCCCTGCCCATCCCCGATGTCCTGACCGTGTACGGCGCGAGCTGGTGCTGGGACTGCCGCAACGCGACCCGGTACCTGGACAGCGTCGGCGTCA
>JAOUEG010000481.1 GCA_029858845.1 Chloroflexota bacterium
GCCAGGTCCATCGCCAGGGGTCCCGACCGGTAATCGAGCAACAGGCGGAGGCGCGATACGTCCTGCGCGCCCGCGTCGGTCAACGGGCCGTCGCCGCTGCCGACGAGCACGTTGAGCGCGTAGCCGCGGAATCGGAGATCCTGGGCCGTTCCGACGGCCGGAAGGAGCAGCAGGGCCACGGCAATGCCGAGCCCCGCGCGGGTC
Organism: Chloroflexota bacterium; assembly: GCA_029858845.1. Taxonomy (GTDB): domain Bacteria; phylum Chloroflexota; class Limnocylindria; order Limnocylindrales; family CSP1-4; genus SPCO01. The sequence goes on from JAOUEG010000481.1 coordinate 205, forward strand.
ATTGCCGCTGGTCCGAGGCGATCGCGCCGTCCACGAGCCGCACGATGCGCTTGGCGCGGGCCATCAGCTCCTGGTCATGCGTCGCGAAGACGAACGTCGTGCCCAGCTCCTCGTTCAGCTGGGTCATGACGTCCAGCAGCGCCCCGCTGGCCGCCGAGTCCAGATTGGCCGTGGGCTCATCCGCGAGTACGAGCGCCGGCTCGCCCACCACGGCGCGTGCCACCGCGACGCGTTGCTGCTGACCGCCGGACAACTTGGATGGACGCCGGTCGTCGAGGTTCGCGATGCCGATCTTCTCGAACAGGGCGCGCACGCGCCGCTCCCGCTCGTCCGCCGGCACCCCTCGAAGGAGCAGCGAGAACTCGGCGTTCTCGAGGGCCGTGAGGATCGGCAACAGGTTGTAGGCCTGGAAGACGAACCCAATCCGCATCAGCCGGAGCCGCGAGAGGTCGTGCTCGGAGAGGTCGCTGATATCCTGCTCGTCCACCCAGACCCGTCCGCGCGACGGCCGATGCAGTCCGCCGAAGAGGTTCAGCAGTGTGGTCTTGCCCGAGCCCGAGGGGCCCGCCAGCACCACGAACTCGCCGGGATCGATCCGCACGGTGACCCCGCGAACCGCCTCCACGGCCATGCCGTCGTGTTCGAAGATCTTCCAGACGTCTTCCGTCCGGACCGCGGTTCGCCCGTTTTCGATCATCCTTCGAATTTCATCGCCTCGGCGATCTCGATGCGAGTCGCCCGCCAGGCCGGGTAGAGGGAAGCCACGACGCCAATGATGAAGATCCACACGACGTTCTGCAGCATGTGGTCGAGCCGGAACTCCGGGATCATGATGAGGTCGATGATCGCGCCGGCCGCGGTCATCTCACCGGAATAGAACGCCGAGAAGTCGAGCCCGTCCCGGAAGATGCCGAACGTCACGGCAAGCCCGAGCGCCGCGCCGAGCAGGCCGGCCACGGTCGTGAGCAGGGTCCCCTCGAACAGGACGAGGGTCGCGGTGTCGCGTCGCCGCAAGCCAAGCGCGCGGAGAATGCCCAACTCCCGGGTCCGGGCGAGCACCGCCATGAGGATCGTGTTCACGATCGCGAGTGCCACGATGAGCAGCAGGACGAAGTGAAACACGTAGTTGCCGTAGTCGTCGAGCTTCACCGCGGAGTCCAGCTCGGGGGTCGTCGTCGGCCAGGGCAGGGCCACCGCGGTCCCGTCGGTGCCCAGCGCGGCCGTAAGCGACCGCACGACCCGGTCGGCGTCGCGACTGCTGTGAAGGAGAATGGCCACGGCCGACACGTCGTCGCCGACGCCGACCCACGCCTGGGCGGTGGCAATGGGGATGTGGATGACTCCGTCGTCCACTTCGGGCAACCCCGAGCGGAACGTCCCCGCGACCCGGACGAGCTGGTCGGCGATCGTACTGTCGGCCCCCTGTGCCGTCAGCACGACGCGGTCGCCGAGCCGCAGGTGCAGGCGTTGCGCGAGCCCGACCCCCACGTAGGCGTGGAGCCGGTCGCTGGCCAACAGCGCGCGACCCTCGACGAGCCGAGTGGTGAGCTGTGAGAACGCCGGCTCGAGGGTGGGGTCCACGCCGTACACGACGACCGGGACGGCCCCGCGGGGTGAGCTGGCCAGGGCGCGCAGCTCCAAACGCGGCGCCGCGATTTCCACCAGCGGCGCGAGGTCCGAACGGGCGAGCGCGTCGAGGGCGGCACGCGCCCCCGCGGCGCGCAGACGATCCTCGATGGTCCGGCGCGGCAGGTAGTCGGGTGCCACGACCGTGACGTGGCCCGATGCCAGGCGGACGCCCGCCTTGATCCACGTCTCGTGCGCCCCATCGCCGATGGAGCGCGTGA
>JAOUEG010000482.1 GCA_029858845.1 Chloroflexota bacterium
CACGCTGTGGCTCCGGCCCGACCTCTTCTGTATCGGGAGGACGTTCCGGACGAACGATCGGGGTGCTCGCCAGCTCGCCGAGCTGGTCGGCGGCGACGTGCGCGTCTTCGATGTCCCGTACTGGAAGGGTCCTGTCGAGCTGATCCATCTGATGAGCGTGATCTCGCCGGTCGCGGACGATCTGGCCGTCGTCTACCTTCCACTCCTCCCCGTCGGGCTCTGGCAACTGCTCGGTGAACTCGGGCTCCGCCTGATCCCGGTACCGGACGAGGAGTTCCCGACGCTCGGCTGCAACGTCCTCGCCGTCCGTCCCGGCGTGGTGATCCTGGCCGAGGGCAACCCTGCCACCGCGGCAGCCCTCGCCGCGGCGGGTTGCGAGGTCCACACCTATCCGGCGACGCAGATCGGGGTGAACGGCTCCGGCGGGCCGACCTGCATGACGCGTCCGATCCTTCGTGCCTGAAACCCCAGGAACCACGGCGACCGTCGATCGGGCCCGCCTCGTGGCGGATCTCCAGGCGCTCGTCCGTATCCCGTCGGTCACCGGATCGGAAGAGGCCGTCGCTGCGTGGGTGGGGGATGCCCTCCGCGAGGTGGGGCTTGCGACGGATATCGTGCGACCTGATCCCGCCGAGATACGGGCGGATCCAGCCTGGCCCGGAGCGGAGATGCCGCGAACGTCCCTGCCGGTCGTGGTCGGCCGGGCCGGGACGCCGGGCGGCGCGCGGCTCATCCTGTCCGGCCATCTCGACGTCGTGCCGCCCGGCGAACCGACCACCTGGACCGTGGATCCATGGGGCGGTGAGATCCGCGGTGAGCGGCTGTATGGGCGCGGCGCGGTGGACATGAAGGGTGGTGTCGCGGCCATCCTCGGTGCGGTCCGGGCGCTTGGATCGAGCCCCGGCCTGGACGCGCTGACCGGCGAGCTGCTGGTGGTCCTCGTGCCGTCGGAGGAGGATGGCGGTCAGGGCACGCTGGCGGCGATCCGCGAACTCGAGACCGCCGACATGGCGATCATCACGGAGCCGTCCCAGCTCGACCTCGTCGTCGCCCATGCGGGAGCCATCACGTTCCGCCTCACCGTGCCCGGTCGGGCCGCCCATGCGTCGCATCGGCGCGAGGGCGTCTCCGCCCTCGACAAGCTCTTCGTCCTGGTCCGGGCGCTCGAGGCAGATGAGGCGCGTCGCAACGAGTCTGAGACCGACCCGCTGATGCGAGCACTCGGGCTTCCGTATGCCACGATCATCGGCAAGGTCACGGGCGGCGAATGGGCGTCCACGGTCCTCGATCGGATCGTTGCCGAGGGCCGCTACGGCGTTCGTCTCGGCCAGTCGCCCGAGGAGGCGGCCGACGAGTTGCGAGCCTGCATCGCGGCGTCCTGCGCCGCCGATCCATTCCTCCGCGAGCATCCGGCGACCGTGGAGATCACGGGTGGCCAGTTCGGGTCGGCGCGCGTCCCCGTGGATCACGGCCTCGTCACGAGCCTGACCGACGCCGCGCGAGCGGTCACCGGCCGTGTCCCGAGGCTGCTGGGCGAGCCGTATGGGGCCGATATGCAGATGTTCGTGAACGTGGGCGGTATCCCGTGCGTCATCTTCGGGCCTGGCGACGTCAGGGTCGCTCACAGTGCCGACGAATGGGTCCCCCTGGACGAGGTGGAGGCGTGCGCCGCCGTCCTGGCGACGTGGGTCAGCCGGCAGATCGGGCCGCGCTGACGGCTCCCCGGCGAGCGAGCACGAGCCATATCGGGATCACGACCATCGCCGCGCCCATCAGCCCGAGTGTGGCGTATCCGGCGGCCGCGACCACGATGCCGGACCCGAGACTCGCCGCCGCCGCGGAACTCCAGATCAGGGCATCGGTCAGGCCCTGCAGCCGGGTCCGCTCGGCCAGCGACAGATCCTGGGTCAGGAGCGCCGACCCGGCCACGTAGCCCAGGTTCCAGCCGTACCCCAGCAGGAAGAGGGCGAGGAAGAGCACGAATCCGCCGTCGGCCGGCGCAGCAGCGGCCAGGATGGCGGACGACGCCGTGGTCGCCAGCCCGACCAGG
>JAOUEG010000483.1 GCA_029858845.1 Chloroflexota bacterium
GTCGCGCCGCCGATCATGGAGCTGCTTGCCGCGGGCGAGGCCGAGTTCGAGCTTGGCCTTGCCGCGACTGAGATAGAGGCGCAGTGGAACGATGGTCTGACCCTTCGACTTGGTCCTGCCGAGCAGCTCGTCGATCTGCTTGCGGTGGAGGAGCAGCTTGCGCGTTCGCTTCGGGTCGTGGTTGTAGCGATTGCCCTGCTCGAACGGGGCGATGTCAGCGCCGACCAGCCAAGCTTCGCCCTTCTCGATCCGCGCGTACGCGTTGGCGATGTTGGCCTTGCCGGCGCGGATCGACTTGATCTCCGTGCCGGTGAGCACGATCCCGGCCTCGAACGTGTCGTCGATCGTGAACTCGTGACGGGCCCTGCGGTTGACGGCGACGGTCGAATCGTCGCGCATGGGATGGCTCCTCAGTGGTGCGTCGGGCGGGGCGTCTCGGGTCAGCCCGATGGTCGTCGCCTTGATCGCGGGGGCGGGGTCAGGGCGCACGAACGCCGGCCCATGCGGGCCGGCGTTCGAGTTGCTTACCCACCCACAGGGGTGTCCGACTAGACGGCCATCTCCTGCGAGGTGGTGCAGCTACGCGTACTGTCTATCACTGCACATCACCTCCTTTCGTTCCGCGCCACCTTATGCGATGGCGCGGGCGAGCGCAAGCGCCGGTCGGACGGGCCAGGAGGGCAGTGCCGGCCCGGATGCCTCAGGCCGCGATCCGGCTCTGCGCGTCCCGAGATGCCGATGCATCGAATAGCTCCAGCGCTCGGTCGAGGGTCGGGTCGTCGCCGGGCGTGATGTCATCCGGGATCGTGACGGGGACATCCGGCTCCAGGCCCACGTTGTGGATCCAGCGCTTGTTCGGGGTCAGCCACTTGGCGACCGTCAACCGGAATGCGCCGCCCTCACCGGTGAGCTCCTGCCACTGCTGGACGGTGCCCTTCCCGAAGGTGGTCTGGCCGACCAGCGTGGCCCGCCCCGTATCCTGGAGAGCTCCGGCGACGATCTCGCTGGCCGAGGCGCTCCCGCCGTCCACCAGGCAGATCACCTCGATCGACTCGTCGGTCGCGGCTCCGTCCGGCAGCGCCTCACTCGGGGTCTGCGCCCCCGACGCGGTTTCCTCCCAGAAGACGGGACCGGATGCGACGAACTGGCTGGCCACGCTCCGGGCCGCCGTCACGTAGCCGCCCGGGTTCGAACGCAGGTCCAGGATGAGCTTCCTCCGGCCGGCCTCGATGTGGGATCGCAGCGCCGCGGCCAGGTCCTCCGCACTCCGGTCCGAGAAGCTGTTGAGGCGCACGTAGCCGACAGTGCCGTCGGCGTACTCCTCCGTCTCGACCTCCTGGAGCTGGATCACATCGCGCGTGATCCTCAGGGGGAGCGGCTCGCCGTCACCGCGACTGACGGTCAGCGTCACGACGGAGCCCTTGGGTCCCCGGATCATGTCTCGCGCCCCGTCGACCGTCTGGCCGTCGAGTGGCACCCCGTCCACGGCCAGGACCAGATCGCCCGCCAGCAGACCCGCCGCCTCGGCCGGGGAACCGGCCAACGGCGAGATGATGACAAGGCGACAATCCGGACCGAGGGTCCCGCAACCCTGCGACCCATCCGTCGCCTGTGTGGAGATCTCCGCCCCGATGCCCTCGAATTCGCCGCTGATGCCCTGCAGATTCTGCCGGTACTCCTCCGATGAGAGGTACGAGGAGTAGGGATCGTCGAGCGACTCGATCATGCCGCGGATGGCGCCCTGGATCAGGGCATCGCGATCGAGCTCGCTGCCGACATAGCGGTCCGTGATCGTGTGGTAGGTGTCCCAGAACGGGCGAAAGGCCTCGTCCTCGCTGACGGGCGTGCCGGGCTCGTCGGCCAGCTGTCGGCCCATCGAGTACCCGGACATGAAGAGCGCACCGCCCGCCAGGAGGGCGACGACCGCGATGGCGATCGGCAGGATCGGGAGCCGGCCCCGCCCGCGCCCCGTCTCGGAGGATTCGGTGGCCCCTCCCCTCGAGACGGGTGCCACCGGCACGTCGAGCGCCTCAGCGGACCGC